>JBKEAJ010000148.1:0-19558 GCA_047972135.1 Bacteroidales bacterium
ACAATTCACAAATTTGTACAAGCAGCAGAAAACACTCCGTTTCGAGCTAAAGCCTATGGGCAAAACCTTACAGAACATTAAAAAGCACGGTCTGATAGAGCAAGACGAAAAACGGGCAGACGACTATAAGCGTGTTAAAGAAATAATAGACGACTACCATCGTGCGTTTATCGAACGCTCTTTGGCAACTTTTGGATTTTCTGTCGAAAGTCTGCAAAAGTTTGAAGAGGCGTATCTGAGCAGTGAAGAAACGGACAAATTGCAAGCAGATCTCCGAAAAGAGCTTGTAAGCTGTCTCACTAAAGCGGACGACTATAGCACGTTGTATAAGAAAGAGTTGATTAAAGATGATTTGTCGTTGTGGATGAAAAAGCAAGTAGGACAATATACGGATGAGGATTTTGAGAAAGTAAAATCGTTTGAGAAATTCACCACCTATTTCACTGGATTGGATATTCCGGAGCAAACTGACCCGTCCGAAACAGCATTTTTTTCTTCATTTTGCAGATATTGCTCCTTCCAAAGGAGAATAATGGCGAGCTAGGGGATATGGGAAAATTTTATTATAAAAAAAAGATGTAACTTTGTCATTCATGAGCTTTATAAGTAGGAAAATAATAGCATTGGGGGGGGGACTTTACATTGGACACGGCGCCAACAGTCTGATAACCAGTCGAAAAACACAAACAGATGAAGTCAAATATTATCAAATCAAGTATCATTGTACTCTTATGGGCATGGACATATAGCTCTAATATTTATGCACAACAAGGCTTTCCTGACAAGTATATTTTGGATAAGAAAGTGTATAAGGATTTACGATTTATAAGTCCCGGCAATAATATATTCAAAGATTATGGGCTGAGAGATAATCCTAGTCTTGTATCCAATCCTAAAACGATTAATTTGATGGCAGGCAGACTAAACGATGAATATATTAACTCTGTTTATTCTCAAGTGCTTTCTCCCTCTGAGGAACATGCTGAAGCGGCTTATATAGTGAGTGTCTTGGTATTTCAATTCATCGACACATCATCCTTGCATACAGCACTGAGTCGAATTTCATATTTGGATGTCAATGAAGCTTTTTTACATGATGGCAGGTATCTTATTTATATAAGATGCGATATTGACAATAAGCGATTTGAGACATTAAACGATATTATCATATACTACACAGAAAAGTACAAGCAGATAAAAATTTACTATCCTCTTTGTCCACCCACAACAAGACATTTTAAACATGTAAGAATACCACTATTTTCAGTTTCAGAACCTGACACAGAGGAGAAAGATACAACAGAATATACGGAAGAAGTCAGCAAGAAAATCGACAGTTTAGAGATGCTAGCCTATGATGAACTAGAAGCCGGGAGATATGATGAATCTATCAATACATATAAGTCTATAATATCACTAGAGCCTACCAACAACCGTGCGTACAATAATGTCGCGTTGATGTATTGCCAACAAGAGAAATATAAAGAAGCGATTGATGTCGCAAAAGAGGGTCTGAAGGTGCTGCCCTCAGATGAATGTGCAAGTATTTATCGAGTTATTGGTAACGCTTATATTTGTTTGGAAGACTATTCAAGTGGAGTCTCTTATCTCAGCAAGTCCGTAAAAATTAAAGGCGATGATGCAATAGCACTACATAATTTAGGCACAGCATACTATTTTCTATATCAATTCGACAAGGGAATATATTGGATGAATAGGGGAATATACGCAGGATTTCAAGGTGCAGGCAGTTTACACAGCACATGGTTTTACCTAGGAACATCATTGCACGAACTAGGGTATATTGAAGAGTCCTTAGAATATTTTGACAAAGCACTAGAAGAGTCAGACTACCACAACTATTATCATAATAAGGTTCAAGCCCTATTGAGTTTGGATAGGATTAAAGAAGCATTTGAAACTGTGAATATAGGTATAGAACGTAATCCAGACATTGCGGACTTGTATCATGATCGTTATCAGATATATAGACAAATGGGCAACACCATTGAATCAAATAAAGATTTATTAAAAGCCTATCAATTAAACCCTGATGATGCTGATGCATTACAAAATATGGGAATCATGTATTTCAAAAACAATGAAATTGACAAGGCTTTGGAATGTCTTCATAAAGCCCTTAAAACCAGTGAAAACAAAGGAGACATCTACAATAGCATGGCCAACATTTATGGTGATATTGAATTAAATAGAGACAGTGCCGAATTTTACTACAAACAGGCTATAGCTATCAACCCCAACCAGCCTACCTACTACTACAATTATGGTAATTTTTTCCGAAATAGAAAACAAGAGGACAAAGCCATAGAGCAGTACCAAAAAGCTATCGACCTAAATCCCAATTTCAGTCTGGCATACAACAATATGGGAACAATATATATGAGAAAAAAAGATTTTGAAACTGCCAAGTCTTTATTCGACAAAGTACTCACATTTGCCCCGAATGATTTTTCCGCACAAAGCAATCTTGCAGGGATTGCGATGGAGGAAGAAGACTTTGAAGCTACCGACCGTTATACTTCTAAAGCTCTAAGTGTTTTACCCGCAGGACAAAACAAGTCCGACATTTTACTTTATCGTGCTAATGCTCGTCAACAGCTTGGCAGAACAAGAGATGCTTTATACGATTATCTGAGCGTAACAAAAGAATTCAGTAAAGATGAACAAAAAGCCAACATTGACATCTATACCAACATTGCTTATTGCTATTTGGAAATGAATGAACTTGACGAAGCCGAGAAAACTTTCCTTCAAGTACTAGACAACAAAAAAGACGTAGACGCAGGTATCGGACTAATGCTAATATACTATCAACAGGGCAACAGCAAAAAGTTAAAAAAAATAACACGCAGTACAATTTCTTTGGAACCTCTATTGAAGAAGGGAATGATTGGCATACAGAAGCTCGAAGAGGAGGGTTATTTCTATACCGACGAGCAAAAGAAAATACTCAAAGAGATATTAGAGAAATAAGAGAGCTGGCGTAAGCTCACCCTCTCATTACAAATTACTTATCGTATAGTCTTTCGGATACTTCACCTTGTAGCTCACTCTGTAAGTTTTTGTTTCCGCAGGCGACATTTTTGTCGTCCAAGTCAAAAAGCCCTTTTCGCTGTCTTTCTTTGCTCCGCTTGCGTCCAGAAGTTCCACTTCGATTTTTTCGTCATTACTGAGTGGTATTCTGTCTTTAATTTCGATGTCGATACTTTCTTTTTTGTTGTTGCGAATAACAAGGTCGTAAGTAACTGTTTTCTCACGATATGACGACAAGAATTTCTCACCCGATTTATCTTTGACATTTTCTCTTTTGATGCTTATGCGGCGGTCGTTACCGAGAGTAATATCCAGTTCGTCTTCGGTTTCAGATGTATTGAGAAAGGTTTTGCCGATATACATATTTTCAAAAACTATGCTTGCAGGCGCAGACACCAAGCCGTACTTACTAAAATTCTTTATTTTAGCGAGCAAGAAAGCCTCATTGTTGTAGTTTGGCGCAGTAAAATACAGATATTCGGCAGGGATACTTTGCTGATACAGGCTGATTAAATGCTCCTCGCCATTTGACCTCACATCGTAAGGGATATCAACATCATAACTCACATTCAGCTGATTAGAATTGATACTGAAACCTGCCGAAGCCGGTGGAGGTGGAGGTGCATTAGCATCATCAGCAACAAAATTAGAAAATGTTGCTACCTCCATACTTGCCTCTTTTTTACTTCTTTCAGTAATCTGACTTGGGTTATGCGAGTACAAGAACCAAGGCATTACTGTCGGTGCAGTGTTATTTCTCGACGAGGTTCCATTGATTAAGGAAAGTTTTACATTTTTCCAGTCTAATCCTGTATTTTGTCTCACGATAGCTTTAAACATAAGCTCCAAAGGCTCAGCAATTTTATTCCCTTTTATTTCATAATAAGGCTCCCACGAAACTCCATAAGCTAAATAGTTAAGGTTTAATTTAAGGGTCTCCTTAGTATTACTCTTTACTTTCAGTACCAACACACCGCTTGCAAATTCCTCAGCATTACTCTCTTCGCTTGTTTTAAGACTATTTCTCAGGCGTGTCAACTGTTTCTGCAAGTCCTCATTATTTTTGTTGATAGCGACTATTTTGTTAGCTAGCTCAGCTCTCTTATTAGTGTAAAAATCAGCAAGTTTAGTGAGTTGCTCCACATTAGATGATGTACTTCCCACCAACACGGTTTGATTTTTGTCTAATAGCTCTATGCCTTTGGTGTTGGCTTCTAGGTCGATATTGGATTTTACAAGTAGGTTTTCTACAATCTTAATACTGTCGCTCACTTTTTTTATCTGTGGATTTGTCAAATCCATCTTAAAATCAGAGGAATAGTTATTAGTAAATTGCGACGAAAGGATAGTAACGTCAGCATTGCTCAAACCTATTTGCAGGGAGCGTTCATCAATTTTATCTGATATATTCCCGACAACGACTTCCGACATACCTTCGGGAACGGTGAATGTTGTAGTGTTTTGCAACTCTGCCGAGTTCAGATAAACATTTACGTTATTCACCTTTGCTTTTGTGTAAATAGGTTTTTGGGCAAAAGTGAAGTTTGCTACCAAGAGTAGGGCAAATGTCAATGCTGCTTTGTTTTTCATATGTTTATATTTTAGATAACAGCCATATTTTCAGATATCAGACTAACAGCTGGGCAGAAAATGTTCTGCCCTTACATTATGTCTATATTTATCCGTCATTGCGAGCGTTAGCGTGGCAATCTGTTCTTTGTTGTAGGAGATTGCTTCGTCGCCAGCTCCTCGCAATGACGTTCGTTTATTCGGCTGTGCTCATCAGCAAATTATTATTTGCCGTCTATTAATAATACCTGTTGTCTTATATGCAGCGCAAATATACAGATTTAAATCATATTTTCGCATCATTATACCTAAAGATGGAGATAATTCTCAAAAATCTACACATCTCCTATTATAATTCCTTAACGAGATGCTATAATAACTTTTTTCCATAATTCTAACCTGAACAATAACATCACGCACCTTATTAAAGGCACGTAAATTACTTAATGATAATAATAAACACCTTGTCATTAAGCACTATTCCTTTTTCTACAAGTAGTAAAAACCGCTCTATAAGTCTCGGCAATAAATTAATAAGTTATAATATCTGACAAAAAGGGACAGTATTTAATTGCTACATTAACTCACTAGCATATCCCCACATTAGCTTCTCACTCTCGAATATGGAGGGGCTTCAATACTGCAAAAATCTCCTTTCTTATATTTGTAATAGCCTGCAATGGCAATCATAGCGGCATTATCGGTAGTAAATGCGAGTGTGGGAAGATACACATTCCAGCCAAATTTAGTTCCAAGTTCCGATGTTGCACTCCTAAGACCCGAGTTTGCAGACACTCCTCCTGCAAGAGCTATATCTTTGATTTTATAATCCTTAGCAGCTTTTTTCAGCTTTACAAGTAGCGTCTCAATAATCGTTTTTTGCAAAGCAGCACAGAGGTCTGCTTTATTTTCGTCAATATAGTTTGGATTTTCCTTTATCTTGTCTCTCAGGTGATATAGAAACGAGGTTTTCAGTCCGCTGAAACTATAATTATATCCTGCAATATTTGGTTTTGCCAGAGCGATAGAGTCGGGCTTGCCCTCTTTAGCCAGTCTGTCGACGTGCGGGCCGCCAGGATAGGGTAGCCCCATCACCTTTGCGCACTTATCGAAAGCTTCGCCTGCGGCATCGTCGATGGTCTGACCAATAATATCGAATGTATAAGGGTCTTTGACGTGAATAATCTGCGAATTACCACCCGACACTAAGAGGCACAGATGCGGGAATGGTGGAGGATTATAACTCTCACTTCCATCATCAATGTAGAGTGCTAGTGTGTGTCCCATAAGATGGTTAACATCAATAATTGGCACTTCCAACGACAATGCCAGTCCTTTTGCAAAAGACGTACCCACATGGAGCGAGCCCAGCAGTCCCGGTCCACGTGTAAAAGCTATTGCCGAAATATCCGACGGTGATATACCAGCCTGCTTAATAGCTTGGTCAACCACTGGCACAATATTCTGCTGATGCGAGCGCGATGCGAGTTCCGGCACAACACCGCCAAATTTCTCGTGTACACTTTGATTTGCTATACAATTACTCAGCAGCTTGTTGTTTCTAATAAGTGCTGCCGATGTGTCGTCGCACGACGATTCTATTCCCAGTATTATTATGTCGTTCATAGCTCACAATATTCACCGTCGTTTGTAAGATTTTTGCAGGGGTATCTCCATTCGCCGTGTTCTCTAAGTCTCTCTGCTTGTTCGGGTCCCCATGTTCCGGCAGGGTAGCCGTATATTGGTATATTCTTATCTGCCTGCCAATAGTCAAGAATCGGCTGAACAAACTTCCACGATTCCTCTATGGCATCGCCACGTGTGTAGAGGGTTGCATCGCCTTGAAAGCAGTCTAGCAGTAGTCGTGCATAAGCGGTAGGCATATGTATATCAGCAAGTTGGCTATATCTAAAATCCATATTTACCGTTTGTACTTTGAAGCCTCCACCCGGCACTTTCATACCAAATTTCAGCAGGATTCCCTCGTCGGGTTGAATGCGCAGCACGAGTTGATTTCTATTAGCACTGCCATTCTCGCTGAAAAGGTGCAGGGGAGTACGTTTAAAATTGATAACAATCTCTGTAACTCTTGTTGGCAGTTTCTTTCCTGTACGCAAATAGAAGGGAACACCTGCCCAACGCCAGTTGTCGATATAGAATTTCATTGCGAAATAGGTTTCTGTACGGGAATTATTGTCTACACCTTCTTCTTGGCGGTATCCTGCCTGCGGTTTACCCTTAATATTTGAGGCAGTATACTGACCTCTGATAATATTTTCCTTTATATCTTGCTCTGTAAGAGGACGTAGCGATTGTATAACCTTTAGAGTTTCGTTTCTGATAGTATTTGCATTTATCTCTGACGGAGGCTCCATTGCCGCCAATGACATCAATTGCAATAGGTGATTTTGCACCATATCCCGTAATGCTCCAGCTTTATCGTAATATCCGCCACGTTTTTCCACACCCAATGCTTCGCAGGATGTTATCTCCACGCTTTCGATAAAATTACGGTTCCATATAGGTTCAAAAATCCCGTTTGAAAAGCGGGTTACAAGTAGGTTTTGCACTGACTCCTTGCCTAGATAGTGGTCGATGCGGTAGATTTGTTCCTCCCGAAGGTATTGCAGTAGTTGTTTATTTAGTTTCTTTGCACTGTCGAGGTTAATGCCGAAGGGTTTTTCAATAATCACCCTCGACGTTTTATCGCTACGTGTTGCCAGCTTGCTCTTATTAAGATTGCAGGTAATAGGCTCGTAAAGTTGGGGTGGAGTAGAAAGATAAAACACTTTCTGAGTATTGTCATTTTCCGCACCTAGCTCGTTGAGTTTGTCTACTACTAAAGTATAATCGTCCTTATCTTCAGGATTTATAGACAGATAATGCAATTTTTCAAGGAAACTGCTCTTGTCTTCGTCGGCAGGAAGAAACTCCGAGATACGCTCTCTAAACTGCTCCTTGTCAAGTTCTGTCCGTCCCAACCCAAGCACCTTAAAATCGGTGGGCAAGAGAGATTTATTATGAAGTTCGTAAAGGGATGGTATAAGCTTCCTTTTTGTAAGGTCGCCCGACGCTCCAAATATTGTAAGTATTATATTGTTCATTTTCTATCAATTTATCATATTGCCGATTCTTTACATCAACATCATTATCACCTTGTTAAGTGCTTCGACACACTTGTCGACCTCTTCTTTTGTATTATAAATACCCACAGAAGCTCTGATTGTGCTGTCTATTCCGAAATGGGAGTGTAGTGGCATTGCACAATGTGAGCCTGTGCGCAGGGCTATTCCTAGGTTGTCGATTAAAGTTGCAATGTCGGCATCGTGTATTCCTTCAATCTTAAAAGCAACTGTTCCAATTCTCTTGGCAGAAGTTCCATATATCTTTACATTTTTAATTGCTGACAAAGAGTCAAACAGATACTTACTTAGTTCCAACTCTTCTTCATACACATTTTGCATCCCAATGCTATTCAGAAAATCTGCTGCTGCTCCCAGTCCGATAGCTCCCGAGATATTGGGTGTTCCTGCCTCGAATTTGTATGGAGGAGGCATAAAAGTAGACTTCTCGAAGCTCACGGTTTCAATCATTTCACCTCCGCCTTGATAGGGAGAGAGTTTTTCAAGCCATTTCTTTTTACCGTACAACACGCCAATGCCCGTAGATGCATACATTTTATGTCCCGAGAAGACGAGAAAGTCGACATCTAGTTTCTGTACATCGATAGGAATACATTTCACTGCCTGCGCAGCATCTATAACAATCGGCACATTATTCTGATGAGCAATTCCGATTATCTCCTCTATGGGGTTTATCGTGCCTAGAACGTTGGAAACATAGGCAAGCGATACTAATTTTGTTTTTGCTGAAAACAGGTCTTTATATTTCTTTGTATCGAGTTCGCCTTTATCGTTTATCGGAATAACTTTTAGTTTTGCACTCTTTCGTTCGCACATTAATTGCCATGGGACTATGTTGGCATGATGTTCCATTTCGGAGATAATAATTTCGTCGTCCTCCGACACTTCTGTATCACCAAAAGATTGTGCCAGTAAATTTATAGCCTCTGTTGCACCTTTGGTAAAAATTATTTCACTTGCTTCGGCTGCCGAGACATAGTTTGCAACCTTTTGTCTGCTTGCTTCGTATTCTTCGGTAGTACGATTTGCCATATAGTGAGAGCTTCGGTGTACATTACCATAATATTCGTTGGCAAGCTCAAGTTCCTTATCGACAACCGCCTGCGTTTTAAATGTAGATGCTGCCGAGTCCAGATAAACAAAAGGTTTTGTTATTCCTCTTTGATTAAGAATAGGGAATTGACTACGTATTTCGCTTATATTGAATGACATACTAGTTTTTGAAAAACTTATTTGTGAAACTCTTAACCTGCTCTCTTACTTGTTGCACAGCGATGTTTACGATAACCTCATCAAGAAAAGCATCTATCAGCATAGCACGGGCTTCCTGCTCGTCAATACCTCTGCTTCGCATATAAAACAGTGCTTGTTCGTCAATCTGTCCTGTCGTTGCGCCATGACTACACTTAACATCGTCGGCATCTATTATAAGCTGAGGCTTGGTATGCATCTTAGCTTTGTCGGTAAGTAGTATATTATTGTTGCGTTGAAATGCCTCAACTCTTTGCGCATCCGGAACGATGTTTATCAATCCTGAAAATACACCTTGAGCTTCGCCGTCAATTATATATTTAAACAGCTGATTACTAGTACTATTACCCACGAGATGGTTAATGTAGATATGATTATCAAGCAGCTGATTACCAGCAAGAAAAGCTATTCCTTGTATGTCTGCGTGAGCATCTTTACCATATATATCTATGTGCGATTCTATCCTGCATTTATGTCCCGACAAGCTAAGGTTAAACACTTGTAAATCTGCATTTTCGGCTATCATAAATTCTTGTTTGACTATTGCTGACAAGCTCTTTGCATCGTTTGCACCGACAACATGACAAAAGCTCGCTTTAGCATTCTTGGCAAGTTTCAAACTATTCCGACCAATAAATAGAGGTGTAGCATGCACACATTCCTCATAAACAACTATCTGAACATTGCTATTTACGCCCACATTAATATTAATATTAGTAGAGTAGAGGTCTGAGCCGACTGTTCCGACTTGATTTGAGATGATTATAGGCTTGTCAAATTTTATATTGTCGCCTAAAGAAATCAGCACACTCTTATCTGCAAGCACACTAGAAATAACACTGATAGTATCCTCTTCACCACCAACATTTTCGCGCTCTACAATTTTTACCGACAGTATAGACGTATCAATATCTGCATCCTCTGCATTATTCCTTACGGTGATAATATGTGCGTCGTCATTCTCAATATAATCGATACCTATCTTTTCAAACGCAATACTATCGACACTCTCAAAAACATCGGAAAAATCTGTATTTTGATATTCTTCCTGCTTCGAGTTTGGCAATTCCAAGCTCTTCAGCCTAGCAATAGCGTCCTTATAAGTATCCGAAAGATGTTTATATTCGTAGCTTGCAAGAAGTTTATCTATCATTTTATGGGACATGATTGTTGATTTTGATTTATTATCCAATAGTTGCTACTTAAGCCAGTCATAACCTTTCTCCTCAAGCTCCAAAGCTAGCTCCTTGCCTGCCGATTTTACAATCTTTCCCTTATATAAGATATGTATCACATCAGGAACAATATAGTCCAACAATCTCTGATAGTGGGTGATAACGACAGTTGCGCTTTCGGACGACTTGAGAGCGTTCACACCCTTAGCAACAATCTTCAGTGCATCAATATCCAATCCCGAGTCGGTTTCGTCTAATATCGACAGGGTAGGTTCCAGCATTGCCATTTGGAAAATCTCATTCTTTTTCTTTTCGCCACCCGAGAAGCCCACGTTCACTGCACGTTTAGTAAGCTCTGTACTGAGTTCCACCAATGCTCCTTTTTCTTTCAACACTTTTAGAAACTCGCTGGGAGCGATGTCTTCGTTGCCATTGAAACGACGTTTTGCATTAACGGCTGCTTTGATGAAGTTTATCATAGGCACTCCCGGTATCTCTACGGGGTACTGAAAGCTCATAAATATTCCACGGCAGGCTCTTTCCTCCGGCGACCAATCGAGTATTGACTCGCCCTTATATAGAATATCTCCTTTATCTACGGTATATCCGGGTTTTCCCGTAATAACATTGGAAAGGGTGCTTTTCCCTGAGCCGTTGGGTCCCATGATGGCGTGTACTTGTCCTGCCTCGACTTTCAAGTTTATGCCATTTAGCACCAGTTTATTATCTATTGAAGCGTATAAATCTTTTATTTCTAGCATATTATTCAAATTAAGGGTCTAATAAAGACCTTTTTGTCAATTATTCTCGCAAAGGTAATAAACTCAATTTATTTATACACATTAATCATAAATATAGTCTATCGAACTTATCGCAGCCTTTACTTTATTACATGAAAACATCAAATTACCCTTTACTTTGTTACACGAAATTCAAGAAATATCCTTTACTTTGTTACAAAAATGAATACATCAAATTTTAAAAGACACGCTGAGAGGCATCTACAACGTTGGAAAGAAGCCCCTAACAGGAAGCCTCTAATTATGCGTGGAGCTAGGCAGGTAGGAAAGACAACATTGGTAGAAGATTTTTCTAAGGCTTATAAGAATCGCATTATGCTAAACTTGGAAAATGAAGCAGATATTAAGTTTTTCGAGTTATATCAAGATGTTACGACGATGAAGGATGCTTTGTTTTTGGAGAATGGTATTCCGAATAAAGATATTGCATCAACCTTACTTTTTATTGATGAGATTCAAGAGTCGCCAAAAGCGATTAAGCAACTTCGTTATTTTTATGAAAAACTGCCTGAATTACATATAATTGCAGCGGGTTCTCTTCTAGAGTTTGTTATGTCAGAAGTGATAAGTTTTCCTGTGGGGAGGGTAGAGTACCTATACTTATACCCTTTAAATTTTGCCGAGTTCTTGATGGCATTGAATAAGCAGGAAGTACTGAAGCAGTTAGACAAAGTTCCGCTTAATGATTTTGCTCATGATCAACTGATGCGCATGTTTAATACATATACAATAATAGGAGGCATGCCAGAGGTAGTTAAAACATATATTACTCGGGGCAGCATTGCCGACATGCCACGTGTGTACGAAAGTATATGGACAAGTTACAAGAATGATATAGAAAAATATACGAAGAGTGATGCTGAGCGTAGGGTTATAGGGCATATAATGAGTGTAGCCCATTTATATTTGGGACAGCGAATAAAGTTTCAAAATTTTGGGAATTCCAATTATCGCTCTCGCGAGGTGAGTGAGGCTTTTAGAAATCTTGATGCTGCTAAAATTATACAACTGATGTATCCGACCACCGATGTTGAAGTACCGGTAAAACCAGATATGAAGAAAGCTCCAAAGCTACAATTCTTGGATACAGGCTTGATTAACTATGAGTTAAAAATACAAGCAGAATTATTGGCTTTAGATGATTTGAGTTTTGCTTTTAAGGGGGCTATTCTGCCACATATTATAATGCAAGAGCTAATTTCCTTAAACGCAATAAGCATCCACAAACCAAATTTTTGGGTCAGAAAAAAGGCTCAAGCATCTGCAGAAGTTGATTTAGTTTACTCCTACAGAAACAGAGTTATCCCCATAGAATTTAAAGCAGGTACAGCCGGAAAGATGAAATCGCTACATGAGTTTATAGAGCGCACAAACCATAATTACGCAATACGTATGTATGCAGGGAAATTCAGTATAGAAAAACATACTACTCCCAAGACTCATAAGCCCTATACTCTTATGAGTCTTCCATATTATTTGGGAACTAAATTGCCTGAATACGTAGAATATCTAGTAATGAATTATTGATGCGTCAGAGCAATCGTCCCTACGATAAGAATGAAATTAGCACTCCGGCAGCTACTGCCGAGCCTATTACTCCAGCGATGTTGCTAGCCATGCAGTATTGCAAAATATGATTTTTGGAGTCGTACTTCAAAGCCATTTCATTTGCCACTCTCGATGCCATTGGCACTGCGCTTAGTCCTGTTGCTCCCACAAGTGGATTAATTTTCTTGTTAGCGAACATATTATAAATCTTTACGGCAAGGATGCCTCCCGTAACCGACAAACAGAAAGCCAAAAAGCCACCGAAGATAATTCCCAGTGTGTCAGTTTTTAAGAACACTTCGGCTGTCATTGTCGCTCCAATTGTCAGACCTAAAAATATGGTTGCTGTGTTCAGTATGGTATTCGATGCAGCATCGGACAAACGTGCCACCGACGAACCAACCTCTTTTATAAAATTACCAAACAGCAACATGCCCAAAAGTATCCCTGATGACGGAACTACTATAATGACAATCACACCAAGCACAACAGGAAAAAGTATCTTCAATGTCTGCATATTCTTAATCTGAACCTTTGCCGGGTAGAGTTTATCTTGCTCCTTCATGTTTATTTTCAACTCCTTCTTGCTGCAAAGTACTTTTGTAACCATAGGGATAATAATCGGCACAAGAGCCATATATGAGTATGCAGCAATAGCAATAGGTCCAAGTAAGTGGGGTGCCAATTTTATTGTTGTATAAATGGCGGTCGGACCGTCTGCACCTCCTATAATACTCAATGCTCCTGCTTCTTGTGATGAGAACCCGACTAAGATAGCCGCTAGAAAAACGGTAAAAATTCCTAACTGTGCAGCTGCTCCAAATAGTGAAAGTTTCAGATTTCGTAGCATTGGAGCAAAATCCGTCAGCACGCCAACTCCCATAAAGATAATTGGCGGAAGAAGTCCTGTTTTAATAAGCATGTAGTACAGCATACTTATAATTCCGTGTTCTTTGGCAATAGTCGGAATGTTCATCAGTGAGCCGTCGCTGAGAGTAACTGCCGATTGAGGTACAACCCCCATTCCTGCCAGTGGTATATTTGCCAGTATCACACCAAAACCAATGGGTATGAGCAAGAGAGGTTCATATTTTTTTGCAACGCCGAGATAGAGCAGCACACCGCCGATAATAAGCATTAGTAGGCTTTCGGGGTGTGCGAATATCTCCCCCAAGGCAGTCATTTCATATAGTCTTTGTAGTGTTTCCATTTTATACAATCGAAATAAGTACATCATCTTCGTCAACAGCATCGCCATTGACTTTATGAATAGCAAGGATTTTGCCCGAGCTTATTGCCGTAATGGCATTGAAGGTTTTCATAGCCTCGATGTATCCCACAACTTGCCCTTCTTTCACTTCATCACCAATTTTTAAAGGCGTTTCGGAATTGTCCTTTGTCAAATAAAACTTACCTTCGAGTGGTGCGAGAACCTCTTTTGCAGAATAACTAGCAATAGGTGCAGGTGTTGAGCTCGGGACATTAGGAGTCTCCAAAGTAGAGAGTGGTGCAGAACTATCTGTATTAGGGTAACTTACCGACACATTAAAACTTTCTCCATTTACATTGATAAGCATCGACGACGGGGCAGACGAGAATGCAAGTGGGGCTGTATCGGGTGTTTTATCTTTCTTTTTTACCTTTATGATGCCTGCTCCTGTAATACGCTTTTCGGTAAGGTCTTTTGTGAATGCCACTTTTGCCTCTCCCGATTTATAAGCTCTATATTGCTGAGGATGCATTGCCAGCTCAAATAATTCCTCATCATCCTGCCCTCGTTCCCAGCCATTCTCTTCCATTTCTTTCTCAAACACTTGCAGTTGGTCGGGATACAGGCTTTGTGGTGTATCGGTAAAAAACTCGCGTCCCTGAGTTCTCGCCAGTTCTGCCAGTTCCATGTCAAGCTCCCCGGGCAGTTGTCCACTTTTGCCCAATAGCATATCCCAAATATTGTCGGCTATCATTGTCCAGCGTTCTTTACCTTTCTCAATCTGAGAAACATTCATCAGCGCAAGGTTCTTAACATACTGACTATAAGGCGTAACTAGTGGTGGATACCCAACCTTAGGCCATATATATTCGACTTCATTGAAAAGTTTTATAAGAAGCTCGTCTATGGTTAAAGTCTTTATATTATTCTTAATCAGCCATTTGTTTAGTGATTTCAGATTTATTTCTAAGTCCGACATAAGTGAGCCCATCATTCCTCCGGGTAGTCCGGGTCCGATAAGTAGCGAGTTCATGTATCTGTTTTTCGGATTTATGTAATATCCCAAGAAATCTTCGATAAACTCTGTCGTCAGTCTTCGCACCTGCATGTAGGCATCCATATTGATTTCGGGAAGAATAAAGCTACCGTCATCTTTTAGCATTGCATGTACGGCTAATAGGTCGGAGTGTCCTGTTCCCCACGACAGCGGCTCCATTGCCACATCTATATACTCCACTCCTGCACGTGCTACTTCAAGTATTGTTGCCATCGAAAAGCCCGGACCTGAGTGCCCGTGGTACTGCATCACAATATTGGGGTGTTGTTCTTTTATTTGTCTGACTATTCTTCCAAGCCATGCAGGTCGTGCAACTCCTGCCATATCTTTCAGACATATCTCATCCGCTCCTGCTTCTATCAGAGTGTTTGCCAGATTTACATAGTATTCTATTGTGTGTACTTTAGAATAAGTAATGGCAAGGCATGCCTGAGAAATCATACCGCCTTCTTTAGCATAAGTAATTGATTCTATGATGTTTCTAGGGTCGTTGAGTCCACAAAATGAGCGAGCAATGTCTGTGCCTTGTGCTTTCTTCACCTTGTACATTAGCTTTCTCACATCGGCAGGACATGGACTCATTCTAATACCGTTTAGCGCACGCTCCAGCATATGAGTTTGAATGCCTGCATCGTTAAAAGGCTGTGTCCACTCTCGAACTGCCTTGTTTGGGTTTTCGCCAAAGAGCAGATTTATCTGTTCAAATCCGCCTCCATTGGTTTCTACTCTTGCAAAGCAGCCCATCTCTATTATGTATGGAGCTACTTTTAATAATTGGTCTACTCGTGGCACATACTTCCCTGACGACTGCCACATATCTCTGTACAGTAGTGAAAATTTTATTTCCTTCTTCATCTTATTTATTTTTGATTTCTGTAATTACTCCACGACCACCTGTAAGGATATTGACAGTGGCGGTAATGGCTGCAAGCACATTATTAGAAATAGTCTGTTGTTTTAAACGGTTGATTAAGGGCTTGTCTTGATGCGGAAGTTTATTAGTGATTCTGATTAAGAGCTTTCCCACCAGCATTACAATGACAAGGACAGTGAAGACAAGGGATATCCCGAGAGCTGCTACGTATGCATTGGATATCAAAATTAGGTTCGTCATAATTATTTTTACTAATTGTTTCCTACAATAATAGCAAAAATAATTCAGAATTGAAAGTTTAGGTCGAGAAAATAGTAATAATATGTTATGATTCTAAATACCGATTTCGACCTGCATTCTGAAATACCAAGTGTTAACATCGTGAGTATTAAACACTAAGTTGCCATAAGTAAACTCTCCTTGAAACTTAAAAGCATGCTCCCAAACATATTTAGTAATACCCAGCGAATAGTCGTTTTGGTCGGGCAGGTTTAGATTAGAATTATCGTTCAGCTCCTTGTCTAAATCCTGATATGAATATCTGCCTGTAAATGCCCATTTATTTTTAGTGGTATAACTAACTTGCAAATCAGTACCTTTCCCTGCTGAGACTTCGTAGAAATATGAATTTCCTTCAGAGTCTGTCCCCGAAACTATCGGCTTGTCGCAATCTCTCATCATAAACGATGCAAATGCTCCCCAGCCGTTGTACTTAAACATAGCATCAACAAAGGTCGAGCTAATATCTCTTTTTTCGGGCATTGGGACACCCAGCTGACCACGAGCTTTATTCGTTCCTTTGTTATAAGAATACGCTCCTGACAACATCAATTTAGGGCTCTCCTCTCTTAATACATCTCCTTCAAAGTATGCTCCGTTCTTTTTGAATTGTCCAAATGGATATATTTCGAGTTTACCCGTATATGCCAAATCGGCAGGTTTCATCACTCCACGCCATCCTCGTCCTTCGCCTGTTGATATAGCTCCGCTGATAATATATAGCATCTTGCCAATGGTGCCGAAGTTTTTAGCTTGAATACCGAAATCCCTATCGATGGTAAAAAGAGCATTATTGATGGAGCGGTCTGTAAGTTCCAATGCTCCCGATGAGTTTAGGCGTTGTCTGTTACCCGGCAGTTTTGTTTGTCCGAAAAGTAGCTGAAACTTATTGTTGGGTTTATACAACACTGCCGCATCTCGTATAATATTTATCAATCCGTCGGGGTCGGGATTATTCACATCGCCGTGTGTAAACGACAGTTGTATTACGTATTGAAATTTTGGTGAGCCTACAAACCCATCGAAGCGCAGTCGCAGACGTCTTACTTGTGCCGACAGCATTGTACTATCGCCATCGCTTATAAAAGTAGCTCTACTCTGCATTCTAAAACGTATATTTATATTGTATAGGCTGTCGGGCGAAGTCATTCCCAGTCCTTTACCATAGCTGTAATAGGGGAGACTTGCAAATCGGGGGTCTTGGTGAAAATCCTGAAGCAGCTTAGAATCAGCCTTTTCCAATCCTTGAGCGTTTGCAAGAAGGCTTAAAAACGATATTAGTACGAAAAGTAATATTTTTCTCATATTCGATATGTATTTTATTTCCCACAAATATAAGGACTATTTCTATATTAAAAAACCCTAACTCTAAATGAATAGAGTTAGGGGATAAGAGGGTTTGTTTGGATATTCGAACGACTTGGGAGGTCGTTCTAGTATAAATAGTTTTACGCCCTGATTACTGACATAAACCGTGCCAAAAGACTGTCGACTGTCAAGCCGCGAACACTAAAGATAGTTAAAAATTGATTGCTTCATTTTGCGTATTGAAATATTCATCATCCTGCAATCCGTAACGTTACGGGGGTAATGGGGTGTCTTTCCCCATGGTCTTGCCATGGGCTGAATTAATTATGGCTTGCAGCCATAAACAACCCACATCGTCGCTTTGTAATATCATAGTATCTACATTTGTCGTCATTGCGAGCGTAGCGTGGCAATCTGTTCTTTCTTGTAGGAGATTGCTTCGTCGCCAGCTCCTCGCAATGACGTTCGTTTATTCGGCTCTTGTCATCATCCAATTATCACATCAGCAAAACAGCACATTATCATCGGCTGTTTCATTAATCATAAACTGTCTTAAAATATATCATTGTCAGAGTTGATAAAAAAGAGCTACATCTTTTTTTTTGCAGCTCTTTAATAGACTTATTACATCTACTGTTGTAGTGTTTTCATGTGCCGTAGCTACTTATCTGCTAAGCCCTTTTTGTGCATCTTATAACGAATTGACACAAAGCTAGTTACAGCAACGAGAGACCCTAATATAAAGTGCGATTGATTTATGTCGTCTTTAAAAAGGAAATGAAAAATCAATATCAATATTAGCATAAAAAAAGGATAAAAAAATAAGAATGTCAGAAAATGACTTTGCCCTATAAATTTGATAAATGGTTTTAGTGTTTTCATGATTTTATAATTTTAAATGTTTTACCAGTACATATCAAGTAGTTGAGATACAGCATTTCCGGCAGAACTGGCGACACCTGCTTTAAGTGCTGCTTGTCCAATTCCAGCTGCTGCTACACCTCCCGCAAAGGCTGCTGCTACTAATGCCCCAGGAGGACACATTAACAGAAATGCTTCTCCTACACTAACTTCAACATAACATGCAGGATGATATGACCATGCATACAGACCGTCAGGGTAATTATGAAAAGGGCTGTTTTTAGGCAGTTTTCCTAAAAATGTTTTCAGTCTGGTAGAGTCATTGTCATCGGGAGATACCGGGGTAGAACATAGCTTTGTTATCCACTTCCCATAATTATTATGCCAATACTCCATTGAGTGTCGAGCAACTGATGTTGCCGAGAGAAGCACATGTTTATCGCTGTCCTCGCATTCCTTAGATATTTGTGTCTCTAAGTTCTTTATGTCTTGTAGGCTTTGCTCTAAATCCAGCGTGCTGTCATTGACGATAGAGTACAACACCCCCATATACATACCTTGAGTTTCGGAAGTATATTCTACTTCTGTGTTCTTAGTTTTGCTCAGATTCTTTATGTCAACAGATTTAAGTACAGATGCTGTCAGTTCTTCATTGCCTTTTGCTAAGGTGCTTTTGGTATTCATATATTCCATTGTCAATTGTTCGACTTTTTCGTAAATGTCGTCGATATTTCCACTCTTCTGTCTCTTGCTATCGCTAAGGGAGCCTCGTTCCAAACCCTCTAAAATAAAATCCAAGCCCTCGTTGTGTTCTATGCCAACTCGCTCGTAGATTTCATTGTCTTGCAAGGTTACGGTACTACTTGAATCACTACCTTCGCAGTCGATGAAAAATATACCGACCGAGAGTAATAGAACCAAACTTATCGAATAGTAGATAAATTTAGCTCTTTTCGTCTTGTCTTGTCTTCATTGTTTTTAATTTTGTTATTAATAATATAAAAGTCTCATTTCTATTTATATCGTTCTTGGAAGCATACAAAAAAAACAATCTCACTACTGTGAATCTGGTTTTTAATGTTACTCAAACTCCGAATGATGCTGCCTCATTCTAATTTATTATATTTAAAATATTTTTTCAAAGATAACAGAATTATTTCTGCAATGCAAATAAATTGTCACTTTTTTATTTGCGCAATATTTCGTGTTTTCGTCGGAGTACGAAAAAGCAGATTGCCGTATTTTGCGTATTGAAATGCCTGAAAGGCATAAATCTAATAGCACAGCATTGAAGTATTCATCATCCTGCACTCCGTAACGTTACGGGGGACTGGGGTGTCTTTCCCCAGGGTCTTGCCATGGGCTGAATTAATTATGGCTTGCAGCCATAAACTACCCACATCGTCGCTTTGTAATATCATAGTATCTA
>JBKEAJ010000149.1:0-7263 GCA_047972135.1 Bacteroidales bacterium
GCATAGCCGGCATCCGACAGCGATTCGGCAAGAGTATACTCCCATTGGGTTAAACCATACTCAGGGTTACTAACCGGAACTGCACCATTGCCGGTGCGAATGGCATAGCGCCCTGTCAAAAAAGCTGCACGAGAGGGCGTACACTGCGATTCAACATTGAAATTGAGCAATTGCATACCTTCGGCAGCAAGCCCGTCTATGTTGGGCGATGGTGCACCTCTCAGCACGCCACCCCCGTAAACACCCGGTTCTCCCCACCCGTAATTGTCCATCAAGATAAAAACAATATTTGGTTTTTCATTTGATTGCGCAAAAGCATTTGTAGGAGACAACAGTATCTGACATGCGCAACTTAAGATTGTTGTCAGAGACAAGAAAAGGCGCTGCAGGACTTGTTTTTTCATGATTCTTCTCTTCGTTTTCGTAAATTATATTGATAATCGTATTTTTACTGAACAAAGACCATTGTCACATTGTTCGTAAATGATCAAAAAAACACCTGTTTTTTTCCAGAAAGCGAAGTTGTTTATATAAATTTATTGCACTATAATAAATTTATACATATGTGTTTGGAGAGAGAAAGATTGCGTAAATAGCATTGAGTTATAAGAGCAGGTTATTGAAAAGAAATCGAAAGTGTAACCTAAAACTATGTTTATGAATGAAAACCATAAAATCAATTCAGCCCGTGGCAGGTGATATTGCCAATAATATCTACTTTGCTTGTATTCCATAGAAAGTATTGAGAAAAGCATTATCAGGGAAGTGAGGAGAGATGATTTTTTCGGTTTGATTAATAATCAGCCCCTATACAAACAAATGTATGTGGATAAACTTATGGAGAGATTCTACACATACTAAAAACTTTTCCTGTCGAGGATAAAGAACTCTCCGCAGCAGCGCTATGAAGAGCTCATTAATGAATATCCTCACATAATCAAAAGAGTTCCGCAGCACCACATTGCATCCTACCTCGGAATTAGCTCTGTGTCGTTGAGCAGAATCAGAAATCGTCGGAACCATATCTGTCATTGCAGGCTGGCTGCATGTAAAGGCTCACTGGGGATGGTATAAGAGCTTCGTCAGAAATGGGATTGGAAAGAAAAGCAAGAGTACTTAGCTTAATTTTGCATATAAATTTCTTTTATCTCTTTTTGTCAACTCCTTATCCCGCAAAACCCTTAAGAAACCACTTCCCATCAACCTTCCTTACTAGGAAAAGGAAAAAATCATCCCAGATAAAGTCCTCAAAACTAGCGATTGACTCTTTTGCATTGTTTCCCATAAAGAAAAAATCTGAATCAGAAGACATAGCAGATTCAGGAATGGGCTTGCCAAACATATCTTCAAGCTCTTCTTTGGTGAGTATCTCAACTTTGTATGAGTCGAGATAGTCTTGAAAGGTCTTGTCTTTGTTGCGGATAGCTCGCTTCAGAGAACTGCACAGAGCATCTTTCATGTCGGCTATTGGGATAACCTTATTGGCAGGTAGAATAATAATGGTGTCGCTGACGAATGACCAATATTTGTTGAAGTCTTCGTCAAAATATGTTTGCACTACCGACAATGAAAACTCCCTCGCCTCTTGTCTGAGCTTGGCTTGTTTAGTGTTGTCTTCGGCAAAAACATTAAAACTGATTAATAGTGCCGATAAGATAATAATATACTTCATGTTCCTCTATTTTTAAAAGCGAAGATACAAAGATTACATTAATGAAGAAAAAAGTTGCAAAACCTTCTCTGCCAGTTTAATGTAGCCGGGTCTGCAACTCCACTCCGATAGCAGAATCTGTTCTGCGTCTTTTAGATCGGTGTTAAACTCTGATAATAAGTCTCTTGCCAGAGATGTACCGTACACTATAGCATTGGTCTCGAAGTTGAGGTCAAAACTGCGAATGTCAAGATTTGCAGTCCCCACTATCGACACCAGCCCATCGCATACCACAGTTTTGGCATGAACAAAGCCCTTGTTGTATCTATATATTTCTACCCCTGTTTCGAGAAGCTCTTGATAATGAGACTGTGAGGCGAGGTTCACCGTTAAGGAGTCGGATATGCCGGGAATGAGTATTTTTACTCTGACACCGCTAAGCGAAGCAATTTTGAGAGCATCGATAAACGATTTGTCAGGAATGAAATAGGGCGTTGTGATATTAATTTCTTTTCTTGCCAATAGTATTAATTGTACCATCGAATATAGGATATTCGGGTAGTCGGAGTCGGGACCGCTTGAGATTATCTGTGCAGAATGATTGCCAAAATCATTGTTGAGGTTTTCCAAAGGGAAGTATTCTTTTGAAAACTCGATGTTCTGATTGGCGCAGAAGTTCCAATCCGTAAGAAATGTATATTGTAGGTTGAGCGTTGCAGCTCCAACTATTTTTATGTGGGTATCGCGCCAAAACAGCTTGCTGCTCGTTTGGTTTATGTATTTGTCGGAGATATTTATTCCGCCGATAAATCCCGTAGTGCCGTCGACCACCACTATCTTCCTATGATTGCGGTAGTTAATGCGATTGGCAAACCAAATCAGATTAATTTTGTAAAATGGATATGCCTCCACACCTGCTGCCTGTAACCGTCTGACGATATTTTTCCTTATACTTTTGCTGCCATAATCGTCGTAAATAAATCTTACCTTCACCCCCTCTTGGGATTTAGCTATTAATATTTCTGCTATCTCATTGCCCACATTGTCGTTTTCGTAGATATAGTACTCAATGTGGATATGGTGCTTGGCAGCCTTGAGAGCCTCTATAAGCTCGGGAATCTTCTGCTCCCCATTTACCAATAATTTTATGGAATTATTAGAAGATAGCAAATGTAAGTCTCTTGTCTCTAGGAATTTAGTAAGTGGAAAGAAGTCTGCAAACTCGGCTTTATGTTTTGACAATACTCCTGCTGTATAGGATGATATTTCGCTATCTAGTTCCGGAAAGGTTTGTCTGTTGATTTCAATTTTCTTGTTGTATAGTTTTCGCTTACGATAGTTAAGCCCCACAAGGAGATAGAAAATTATCCCCAATACCGGAAGTAGAATGACAAGCAGAATATACGCCAAAGATTTACTTGGTGTACTAGAGTCAAGAATAATTTTTATGCAGATGCTTATTACAACAACTGCGTATAAGACTGATAGTACAAGACTTGCCGATATATCCATTATATTTATTCCTACTCGCTGTTTGTATTTGGCTGATAGTCAGCACCCGATTTATTTGTCCGATTATTTTCTGTACAAAATTAGGCAAAATCTTCTTTTGACAGTTTCTCAAATTTCTTTATCTTAAACGACATGTATATACTGAAGATCCCTGAGACCAGAAAAGTCAGTCCTGTCCACACTACAACAGTCATACCTGCAAAAATAGGATGACGTATAAGCATAAACGACACTATTATGCCCAGTATGCCTATCACCATCATAGCTCCCCATCTCTCGCCAAAACTTTTTAGGTCGAGGGCAAAAGCGATAGTTCCGAACGAACGGATTAGAAATGTAAACCCGATGTATAGAGGCAAGGTTACAACAGTAATCGCAGGGTTAGATGTGAGCATAATGCCGATTAGAAATGTTATCCCTCCCAAAATAAGTGTCCAGCCCCAATTGTGCATGTGTTTCCTATTAGCGATTGCAAAAATTATTTCCAGCAGTCCGGTAAAAAGTAAAGATGCACTGAAGAATATTGCAAGAGCCAGATAAGCTTTCAGTGGTGAGAATAGCGACCATAGCCCTATGGCGGCTAATATTAAACCTGAAATCAGTGTCAGATACCAATGCTTGGCGGTTTTTGGAGTTGTGGCAGAATCATTCATTGCACTAGTGTTTTTGTTGTTAGCTATTCGAGTATGCTTTGTCAGGCTATAACGAAATTAGTGCCTGTTTTGTTCGCGGGTATCGTTTGTATAGGGCGCATCTAAATACAATGTTGAATCGTTGAACTGTTTATTTGTTGAGTCGTCTAATTGCTTGAGGTCTAACGAATTGTATCAATTAATAAATAGCCTCCTGCTTTAGCTGGAGGAACAATGTAAACACTCTCCCTCTCAGAATGGCTTTAGCCCAAATGTAGAGATAGGACATGCTCTGTCTTAGATATTAGATGATAGATTTTAGACAATAGACCAACAGCCAATAAAAGAACATCATTGCGAGGAGCTGGCGACGAAGCAATCTCCTGCAACAAAGAACAGATAGCCACGCTGCGCTCGCAATGACGGGAAAAGATGGGATTTAAATACTCTCCTCCTGCGAAGGAGGAGTACCCGAAGGGGGAGGAGGTGACTATTTGAGGTTTAGGGCTGTCAAATAGTCCGTAGGACTTAGAGCTTAATAGAAAAGATGTAGGCGAAAAAATATAAACATTCCCCGTAGGGGATAGATAGAATTATCGTGCGTCTCTGACGGTGTGTCGTTGATGGCTGAAAAATATTATCTTTGTTGTAGAATTATTTATCGACCCTAAAAGAAAACTTTCTTGGATGAAATACAGAAAAGCACTAAGTGAAGATTTAGATAAAATCTATGAGCTGATTCAGGAATTGGCAATAAATGAAGGTATGCTCGATGAGGTGGAGGTCAGCAAAGACGAGTTGAGCGAGATGCTTTTTAGTACCAATCCGCAAATGTATTGCCTTGTGGCAGAAGACAAAGAGATAGTCGGCATTGCCACATACTATTACAAACCCTCGACTTGGGCAGGGCAAATCCTGCATCTCGAAGACCTAGTAGTATCGGCTGAACACCGAGGCAGTGGGGTAGGGAAAACTCTCTTTCTTAAACTTGCAGAAATTGCAAAACAGCAAAAAGTCGGACGAATGGAATGGGACTTAGGTGTAAACAACGCAAAAGCCCGTGATTTCTACGAAAGTCAAGGAGCTGTAGTTGCCGAAGAGTGGCATATTTGCAGACTATACCGTGATGCCTTGGAGCGTTTATAATTATTTTTTGAGGATTATAAAAAAGTGTCGTACGTAACACTATTGTACTGAACGTATTGTCATAAAACTGTAAGTCGTGTGTATAAAAACCTGAAAAGTTACCGATATATTACCTATATTTGTACGATTTTACCATGAGTGTACAAATATGACATCAAACGTTTGGCAAGTTAAAGAAAATGGAGACCCAAATCAGATAAAACATCTGTCGGGCTCGCTAGGCGTTAATATGTCCTTAGCAAATATTCTTACTCAAAGAGGTATAACGACTTCGCAAGATGCGAGGCTTTTTTTTAACCCGAAACTCAAAGACCTGCACGACCCTTTCTTGATGAAAGATATGGACAAGGCTGTTGAACGCCTTGACAAAGCCATAAACAATCAAGAAAAAGTGATGATTTATGGCGACTACGATGTCGACGGAACTACATCCGTTGCAATGGTATTCTTGTTTCTCAAAAAATATGTCAAAGATATAGAGTATTATATACCCGACCGATATTCAGAAGGATATGGTATCTCGGGTAAGAGTATTGACTATGCCGCCGAAAAAGGGATAACTCTAATAATTGCACTCGACTGTGGCATAAAAGCAATAAACAAAATCGACAAAGCCAATGAAATGGGTGTCGATTTTATTATTTGCGACCATCATAATCCAGACGACGAAATTCCCAAAGCAGTAGCAGTGCTAGACCCCAAAAGACCCGATTGCAGCTACCCCTTCAAAGAACTGTCGGGTTGCGGGGTAGGATTTAAACTACTTCAGGCGATATCAAAAAAAAGAAAAATACATTTTCGTGAAGTCCTTGCCTTACTAGATTTGTTGGTGGTAAGTATTGCCGCAGATATTGTCCCTATTGTGGACGAAAACCGAATATTCACATATCATGGTCTGCGAAAGCTAAATACAGACCCATGCATGGGACTTAAAACCATTATGGAAAATTCCAGAATGACGGGCGAAATTACTGTCAATGATATTGTGTTTAAAATAGGACCACGACTCAATGCCTCCGGGCGCATAGAACATGGCAAAAAATCAGTCAAGATATTGGTTGCCGACAATTCCGACAGGTCAACGGCACTCGGCGAGGAAATAGACTCTTTCAACGAAATCAGAAAAACCCTCGACAGAGATATTACGCAAGATGCTTTGGAATATGTAAATAGCAATCCCGATTTAGTAAATAAGAATTCTACGGTTCTTTACAATAGAGATTGGCATAAAGGCGTGGTCGGTATCGTTGCCTCCCGTCTTACTGAACATTTCAACAGACCTACAATAATTCTTACGGAATCTAACGGACTCGCAACAGGCTCCGCAAGATCAGTGGGCGAATTCGACCTATATGAAGCAATTAGTAGTTGTAGCCATCTATTGGAGTCTTACGGTGGACACAAGCATGCCGCAGGATTGACGCTAAAACTAGAAAACATACAAACTTTTACGGATAAGTTTGAAGAACTTGTGGAAAACTCTTCGCAAGAAATGAATAAAGATATTGTCGTAGAGGTAGATACAAAGCTGCAACTCTCGGATATTACTCCTGCCTTCTATCGCTCGCTAAAAAGATTTGCTCCATTCGGACCCGGCAACATGAAACCAACTTTCGTTACCGAAAGTCTCTTAGACGGAGGTTCTAGCAGACTTGTAGGGAAGGAAGACGACCTTAAACATATTAAACTCGACTTGCTCGACCCTTACTCGGGAGTCAGGATGCCTGCAATTGCTTTCAATCAGGCAGAACATTTCCCCGAAATAGCCGCAGGATTACCTTTCGACATTTGCTATCAAATTTTCGAAAACGAATATAGAGGTCGTGTGTCCTTGCAATTATTCATCAAAGACATTAAGATTAGAGGCGATTTGTAGACTTGGCAGTTGCAAATCGAATATCCTCTAAAAAAAAAGAGCCTACCCTCTCGGGCAAGCTCTAATCACACTATTATAATATTACACTCAACTTTCGATGAGCATGACATTCATTCTTAGCTGCTTTTCTTTTCAAGACTCCAACCGAACTTCAAGCCTAGTATAAACCACGCAAGAGTAACACATCCACAGGCAAAGATAACGTCGCCAATGGTACGCAGCCATTTGAAAGTTACTAGATAATCTTGTTGTAGGAACTCGGCAGAACGTGCACTCCACAAGCCGTTGTTAACACTTTCCACTGTTTGGGCTATACCAACAGGCAATATGCTGAGCAGTACCATCGTTATAAGACCGATATTCAAACTCCAGAAAGTAAATTTCAGTATGCCGTTTTTCCAAACAACTTCCTTGTTCATGTCGCGCAATACAAAGAGTATAAGACC
>JBKEAJ010000150.1:0-4001 GCA_047972135.1 Bacteroidales bacterium
TGAGTGCTTGTGCCTTGGCAGGGGTCGACTCCACTCCGATGGAAGGTATTAATACTGCAGAATACGACCATATTTTGGCTCAAAAGGACTATCGTGCCCTTTTTGCCGTTGCTATCGGCTATCGCGATGAAAACGACTCAAATCGTCCCGCTGTAACGCCAAAGTCCAGATTAGATATTGACAAGGTAGTGTCTAGCGTGTAAGGCTGAGGCTGAGGCTGAGGAGTTTAAAGTTTAATCGTTGAACTGTTTAATTGTTTAGGGTTTAAAAATACTCTGGGTATACGGCAATTATTCAATTACGAATGAAATACATAAACGTCATTGCGAGGAGCTGGCGACGAAGCAATGTCATTAAGTTAAGAAAACCATTACTCCCTATCAATTAATTTGCTCATCCACTGCATAATATCGGCATATACCTGTTCTTTGATATCTTCATTGAGTATCTCATGGCGCATATTGGGATAGAGTTTTAATTGAATCTCCTCAAAGCCGTCTTTCCGCATCAGTTCAACAGTTTTACTTACTCCCTTTCCAAAGTCGCCTATTGGGTCGGAAGCTCCGCTGATAAACAGAAAAGGCAGATTCTTGGATATATTCTTTGCCCAATGCCTTTTTGTGGCGCTGATATTCAGCGACAGCAATGTGTGGAACCCATTATTGGTGAAGGGAATGCCGTTTAATTTATCTTTTGAGAAGGCCTCCTGATTGCTTTTGCTCAAACTCAGCCAGCTAGTGCTTGTTGCTCCTTCATCTTTCGTAAAACACTTATTATTCATCTTACTGAAAGCATTATTGACAAAGCGGCTTCTTTTTCTTGGCGATATGGCGTTTAACACCGACAGATATACTTTGCCAAGTTTTGCTCCCACAATCTTTCCTCCTGTTCCGACTATAACCGCCCCATCAAATCTATTGCTTATCTCTTGCAACAAACAACGGCTGATGAAAGAACCCATCGAATGCCCAAAAATGAAGTGCGGAACATTAGGGTACAAACTCTCCAGATATTCTGCCATAGTCTTTGCATCGTAAACAACTTGTCTTGCAGGTTCTTTATCTCCAAAAAATCCTAACTCACCTTCGTTCTTTGCCGTTTTGCCATGCCCGAGGTGGTCGTAAGTAAGAACGGCAAAACCTTTATCGGCAAAAGACTCAGCTATTTCCTCATATCTCCCGCTATGTTCCTGCATTCCATGTAATATCAATATCGTAGCACGAATCTCCTCGTTTTCGGCTTCGTATAGAGAGTAGTACAAATGTTCCCTGTAATCTGATATTTGCTTTATCGTGTTCACCTTAGCTGCAAACTTATGAAAAAATATTTTATGTAGATACTTACCTAATAAAAAAAGGGATGCCATTAAAGCATCCCCGACTTCTAGACTAAGTGGATATTTATCAGTTAAATATCGGCACTATTGTGTTTGTAAAACCTGTTCCAGTTTCCAAATATGTTTTTAGCACACCGTCTTGTCCTAATATTGCCACATCCTGACCCTGACCACCTATGTAAACATCCCCGTTTACAGGGTTTACACTGACATTGTACATCATAAAATAATCTTTCAGCTTGCTGAATATTGAGCTCTCTTTGGTTTCTAAATCTACTTTGTAGGTATAGTCTACAGTCTCGTAAGTAGACCAATCTGTTTCATTTTCTACGGTGTACAAATAATCATCGCCCAAAGCTAAGCGTGATGCCCTGATATCAAATGTTTTAACAAGCATCTCTGTTTCAGCATCCAACAAGTGGAGATTAGAAAGTTTTCCAGTACTCCAGTATAGCGTTGCTGTTGTGAAATATATGTCTCCTTTGGCTGTGGCTACAATGTCTACAGGGTTCATTGGCACCGTTATCGTTTTTTCTTCATTAAACGAGGCTATATCCACAACTGAGATAGTTGAGTCTGTACCTTTCCCTGAATTACACACATATAGTTTGCCCTTGTATTGGCAGATACCTTCTGGAAAGGTCCCACTTAATTTTACTCTCCCATCAATTGTCAGCGATGCAGTATCTAGACGTGCTACTTCCCCCGAATATGTTGTGATGTAAGCTTTGTTTTCGTAGAATGTTATTTTCCGAGGCATGACTTTCTCGCCCTCACTGTTAGTCACTTCTATTCTTTTACCCGCAATGCCGGTCTTAGGATCTAGCATCTGTATATATCCTCCATCAGTCATGTCTTTCCCTGATACTATACAATACATCTTACTGCCATATATGGCAAGAGCATTACCCGTGTCGCCTAGCACTGCTCCTCCGTTTTGTGTGCCATAATACTTTTGCGAAATTGCCCCTGTCGAGAAATCATAGTATGCCAATTCTGCCTGAAAACTACCCCAATTACCCTCACTAAGTATATACATGCCAACGGTTTCAGGAGTCTTGCTCTGCCTCACTGTTATGGTAAACTCGCTCTGCCACACATTGCTAATTATTATCTGTGTTGAGCGTTCAGAAGTTTCATCATTCTTACTTGCCGATATTTCTATTTCGACAGAACCCGTACCGGAGTTCTGCGACAAAGTAAGCCAGTCAGCATCTGTTGTTGCTGTCCAATCTTCTTCTGAGTTTATTGTTATAGTTTTAGCATTCCCTCTGTAATCCAATAGTACTTGGTCAGAGTCTGAACTTACTTCCGGAGTAGGCTCATCATCGTTATTATTACAGGAAAATAATACCACAACAACGGGTAGAAAACATAATAACCTCTTCATTTTTAATGCATTATAATTAATAAAATAAATTGAAATACCTAATGTCAAAAAAGCCTTATATCCCGAAAGCTTAAATAACGTGTTTGTATGGCAGGTTTTCTGACTAACTCCACCTTCGGCAACCTTCCCATTCTTTATCAGAACAGTGGCTAGGGTTTTGCCTGAAGACTCTAGAGAGCTTACAGCAGCGGGTCTGTTCAGGATTCTCACCTGATTCCCTCTTAGCTATGCAAAGGCATAGCACCAACAATGCGACAAAAGTATATATTATTTTAATAAAAAAATAGCACAAAGAGGAATTGAGCCTCCTTCTGTTTAATCTATTATTTATTGCTTTCTTTGTGCGCTCAAAACCAACGTTCCCACCCAAACAAATAATCGGGAGCGAACCAATAACTCCTATTTGACTGTACCATGAATAAGCAACTATTAACTCCCGACCTATTAAAAAGCCGGCAACATTTTCATATTCTTGACGGATTAAGAGGCATCGCAGCTTTGGCCATTGTTATCTTTCACTTTTTAGAATGGATTTATCCTGATTTCACCCAAAACGTCCTAGGGCATGGCTTTTTGGCCGTTGACTTTTTCTTTTGCTTATCCGGCTTTGTGATCGGCTATGCTTACGACAACCGTATTCAACAAATGGGATTGATGGAGTTTTTTAAATCACGACTCATCCGTTTACACCCGTTGGTCATCTTTGGGTCAGTCATTGGCCTGTTGGCTTTGCTTTTCGATCCCTTCAGCTCACTTACCGAATCTCTACCACTGGGAAAGCTAATTCTAATCTTTCTTTGCTCCTTGTTCCTCATCCCATTTCCCGTTATGGAAGCTCGTGGATTTAACTTGTTTAGCTTAAATGCACCAGCCTGGTCGCTGTTCTGGGAGTATATTGCAAATATCTTTTATGCCCTGATTTTATGTCGCCTAAAACGCAAATATTTGATTGCACTAGCCATTATTGCAGCTACTATTTTGGGGGCTATCAGCTATCAAACAGGCAACTTAATGGGAGGCTGGGCCGGCCATAACTTTTGGCACGGTGGTGCACGACTGTTTTACTCGTTTCTGGCAGGTCTTTTAGTTTACCGCTACAACTGGATCATCAAAAATAAACTAGGATTCATCGGTTTAAGCGCCCTCTTGTCACTCATATTCCTGATGCCGTTCTTCCCCCAGAACTGGCTCGTTGAGCTTCTAATAATTGTCCTTATCTTCCCTTTGTTGGTTTCTCTTGGGGCTGGATCAAGCTTGTCTCCAAAAATGGAGAAA
>JBKEAJ010000151.1:0-21946 GCA_047972135.1 Bacteroidales bacterium
ATTCAACAATATTGATACAAACAGCAAGGGGATTGCCAAACGGCTTGTCCATGTACTTAAATTTACACTTGCCGGAACAAGTCTCACCAAATAAACCGCTCCCGCCAACATCAGTCCCTGAACAAGCGAATGCCACGCCCAGCGTGAAAGCAAAGCAGCATCATAGGGTTTATGTACCGACGGATTGTAGGCTACATAAGTATCCATAAAGATTTGACAGCCTCTAAACAAAACAATGGAAGCAAAAACCATCACTACGGCAAGGACTAGACCCGAAATATTGACAGATGTCCTCTTTTGCATATATACACAAAAGCCCCATGTTACCAAACCTTCAAGGAATATGGCAACAGCAGGATTTGTTACATGAAATACAGGAACAGCAGGAAGCATAAACAAATTCACCAACTTCACCAAAGCCGCCACCACTGCAACTTTCACAGCAGCCGACACTTGCCCCGACTGCCTCACAGCCATCATCATACAAAACAGTCCCATAGGGTAAAGCACCAATGCCTCACCTTTAAAGTGCATCAGGTGCATAAACCACCCCAAAGTGGCTTCGAGTATGCCCCATACAGCACCCCAAAACACGATAGTTTTTATACCAGCATTTTTCATATTTTGAATTATCAGATTTTCAGACACTTAGATTATCAGACTTCAGACTTACAGCCACCACCTCCCCCTATGGGTACTCCTCTTCAATGAGAAAAAGAGTTTTTCTGTATTTAATTTTAAACTCCCAATTCTACATTAAAAAAAGCTGTTCGTCCAGAAATCCATCATCCGGAAATCTGAATATCTTGTTATTATCACCTTATTATTAATCTTGCGTCAAATATATGTTTTTTTATCGAAATAAAAAGACTTTGGTATCTTTTATTTTTTGGAGAGTGATTTTTATTACTTGAATAGGATGTATTTTGTCGAAAAATATTTGCGAGAAAAACTCTTTACTATTATCTTCGTATGGATTGATAAACAGCCCAATGCTCAGAATATGATTTTTGATAAGATAATAAAATGGACAAAAACGACGCTTAGACAAACCGATAATAAAGAATGGATTGCCGAGCGTATAGAAGAGATTCAGAAACACAAAGATAATCTTGAATCTCTTCCTTTCAAAATTGAGAAATTATCAAAAAAGGGATTTCTGACAAAAGTCAAGGGACTGTATTCGTACATCTCTTTTTATCATATGCCTTGGAAATATTCTGCAATAACATCATGGAAAGCAATAGCTCCCAGTCTAATAGGTAAGAGGTTCTACTGCAAAATTTATGAAGTTGAAAAAAATCAAACCAAAATTGTGCTGGACGGAGAAGTAGCACAATTCAAAAAAGTAGAATTAGTGGTGGGCGAAGAATATACAGGTCTGATTATTGCCAAATATAGTTTTGGCTTACTCATAGACATCGGCTATCATTTTGACTGGAAGTGTGGTTCACTACCCGGACTATTACATAAATCGCAGTTCCCCGACGGAGAGAAAAAACAAGATTTTCAACTAGGGCAAGAAATAGAAATAGTTTATCAGAAAACTATTGATACAGAACATCGGATTTTCTGTAGTGACAAAACACTAATTGACTGGCAGATGGGAATACCTCAAGGATTGCTCGGACAGCTTACTTGGGCAAGAGTGATACAAACTCCAAACAATAACATCAGTCTATTGGTAGCAGGGAAATACAAATCAGCACTGTCATTTAGCAAAAACGAATTTCCAAATTTATCCAAATGGAAAAGAAGTCTTTTGAAAAACAAATTAAAACCCGATGATATTATAAATTGTGAAGTACTAGAAGCTAACACCGAGAAAAGAACGCTAAAAGTGAAGTGCTTAGTGGAAATTGATACCAATATAAGTATTGACAGTACTATTGCAGATAGTCTGGACAATGAGACCCGAAACAAATTGAAAGCACTAAAAAATAGTCTGGACACCCCTCCGACAGAAAAAGATTAAATTGCTAACTTTGCAGGAACTGTAAATCTAAAAACTGATATTTTGGTAGCAAAAAAAGCAGTGGAAACACCACTGATGAAACAATATTACTCTATAAAAGAGAAGCATCCCGATGCTGTCTTGCTTTTTAGAGTCGGCGATTTCTACGAAACATTCGGCGAGGATGCAATAAGAGCGTCGTCAATTCTTGGTATTACCCTAACACGTCGTGCCAACGGTGCGGCAAGCTATGTGGAGCTGGCAGGATTTCCTCACCATGCCCTCGATTCCTATCTCCCAAAATTGGTGAGAGCAGGACAGAGAGTGGCTATATGCGAACAACTGGAAGACCCGAAAGCTACAAAGAAAATAGTGAAACGAGGTATAACAGAGCTTGTTACACCTGGAGTGTCTACAAACGACAATATACTCGAACATAACCGCAACAACTACCTTGCGTCGCTGTTCTTCGACAAGCAAATGGCAGGCATTGCCTTTCTTGATATTTCCACAGGTGAGTTTGCCACCGCGCAAGGCTCTTTTGAATATGTCGACAAACTGATTTCGTCGCTGCAACCTAAGGAAATTGTATATCCTAAAGGCTTGTCGGCAGAGGTTAAAGGTCTTCTCGACAGTAAGTCGTATTCATTCCCACTAGACGAGTGGATTTATACCTATGAAGCAGCAAGCGATAGACTCTTGAAGCACTTCGAGGTCAAGTCCCTAAAAGGCTTCGGCGTGGAAGGACTTACTTATGGTATTATTGCGGCAGGGGCTATTCTACACTATATGGATATTACTGAGCATAAGGAACTCGGACATATCTCCGGATTATCACGCATTGAGGAAGAAAATTACGTTTGGCTCGACAGGTTCACCATCCGCAATTTGGAGCTTTTCAACCCTATCTCCGAAGGTGCAAAGACCCTATGCACCGTTATCGACAAAACGGTTTCGCCTATGGGTTCAAGACTCCTGAAACGTTGGCTTGCACTGCCTTTGAAGGATGTTAATGCCATCGACAACCGACTGTCGACAGTAGAGTTTCTTCTGAAAGATACAGAACTTGCAGACGAAATAGACAGCTTCCTAAAGCAAATCGGCGACCTCGAACGTCTTATCTCCAAGGTGGCAGTACGGCGCATCTCTCCACGCGAAATGCGGCAACTGGGAAATGCCCTGAAAGCTATTGCTCCGATAAAAGAACTGTGTTCCAAAACCAACAATAAATCCTTGAAAGGCTTTGCCGACAGACTAAACCCCTGTGAATTAATACAGAAGCGTATCGAAACGGAGATAGTAGAAGATGCTCCCAACGCCCTGAACAGAGGAAAGGTGATTGCCGACGGAATATCAAAAGAACTCGACGAACTCAGGCTAATATCAGGCTCGGGAAAGTCCTTCCTTGATGAAATGCAAGCCCGAGAAAGCAAACGTACCGGAATATCATCGCTGAAAATCGCTTTTAACAACGTGTTCGGCTACTACATCGAAGTCCGAAATACCCATAAGGATAAAGTGCCGCCCGAGTGGATAAGAAAACAAACCCTCGTCAGTGCCGAAAGATACATCACCGAAGAACTGAAAGAATACGAAACAAAGATACTGGGAGCAGAAGAGAAAATTGCCATCATAGAAGAACGCCTGTATAACGAACTCGTACAAGCTCTGTCGGAATATATACAGCCTATTCAGGTAAATGCCAACACTATTGCTCAACTCGACTGCCTATCATCGTTTAAAAAAGTAGCCGAGGAAAATAATTACGTTAAACCAAGCATCAATAACTCTAAAGTCATTGATATTAAAGACGGTAGACACCCGGTCATCGAACAGCAACTGACCTTCGGCGAAACATACATTCCTAACGATGTGCTGCTATCTCCCGACGAACAACAGATAATTATAATCACAGGTCCTAACATGGCAGGGAAATCAGCATTGCTAAGGCAAACTGCACTCATCGTACTGATGGCGCAGGTGGGCTGCTTCATCCCTGCAAAATCAGCTGAAATCGGACTGGTAGACAAGATTTTTACCCGTGTGGGTGCGTCAGACAATATCTCGTCGGGCGAGTCAACTTTTATGGTGGAAATGAACGAGGCTTCGAGTATTCTCAACAACCTGTCAGACAGAAGCCTCGTGCTTTTTGACGAACTCGGACGAGGAACATCAACCTACGACGGAATATCCATTGCTTGGGCGATTGTTGAGTATATACACAACCATAAGAATAGCTCCGCCAAAACTATGTTTGCAACTCATTATCACGAACTCAACGAGATGGAAAAAACATTCCCGCGCGTAAAAAATTATAATGTCAGCGTAAAGGAACATGGCAATAAAGTTATTTTTCTTCGCAAACTGGTGAGAGGCGGCAGCAACCACAGTTTCGGTATACACGTGGCACAAATGGCTGGAATGCCGCCATCGGTGGTGAAAAGAGCCGAGGAAGTACTGGTAGAACTGGAAGAAAACAACAGGAAAGATGCCAAAAAAGTAGAGAAGAAGCTCGAAAAACTCGGTTCGGACGGTTCTGCCGTACAGCTCAGCTTATTTCAGCTTGACGACCCCGTCCTTACACAGATAAAAGACCAAATCGACGGTCTGGACATCAATAACCTCACACCCATCGAAGCATTGAATAAACTTGATGAAATAAAGAGACTTACAGGATCGAAATGACAATGTGATGATGTGGTAATGAAAAATCCAAATACCCGACAATCCAAATATAAAAAACAATGAAAATTAAATCATTAGGGATTATCCCAGCTCGCTACGACTCTTCCAGACTAGAGGGTAAGCCTCTTGCCGACATTATGGGCAAAACAATGATACAGCGGGTGTTTGAGCAAGCATATAAGGCAATGGACTATACTTGTGTTGCCACTGACGACGAGAGAATAATGAAAGCTGTTGAAGCCTTTGGTGGAAGAGCTGTGATGACTTCCAAAGACCATAAAAGTGGTACCGACCGTGTCGCTGAGGCTGCAAGAGTACTGGCTGAAAGTGTTGATTTTGAAGTAGTCGTGAATATTCAAGGTGATGAACCTTTTATCGAGCCCTCAGATTTAACAAAACTAGCACAACTGTTTAATAATAACAAAGTTATAATCGGCACAGCTGTCAAGAGAGTCGAAAATCACGAGGAAATAAATAATCCTAATAATGTAAAAGTAGTACTCGACGATTTTGACAATGCTATATATTTCAGCAGATTACCCATCCCATACGTGAGGGAGAAAAGCCAAAATTCTTCATATACTTATTGGAAGCACATCGGACTATACGCATACAGAAAAGAGGTCTTACAAGAATTAGCTCAACTGAAACAAAGCCCCCTAGAACTTGCGGAATCTCTGGAACAACTGCGATGGATTGCACAAGGCTATAAAATCAGCACCTTCGAAACTATCCACGACACAATAGGAGTGGACACAAAAGAGGATTTGGAGAGAGCAAAGGAGTATGCGAGAATACACCACTTATGACAGCCCGTCACTGCTATTTCTCAACAACACTTTTCTCCCAGTCAAATTCCATATTCCCCCAATTATACTTGGGATTGGGGACAAACTCGCCTTCTCCGACGTTCAAATCCCCCATGCACGGTATATCTGCATGTCCCCAAGCACATTTTGTTGTTTCGTTGCTCTTATAGCTCTTCCATTTGCCACAATATTGATTGTTCCAGTAGTATTCCGAGTCCTTTGCAATATCATCATAGCGCATATTATCGTCAGAGTCGATATACCACCTCGCGGCATAAACGCCTGAAAACACACCGGTTGCCGACTCACGTTTTTTTTCCTTAAACTCAAAATCACCAATCAGAAGCCCTCGGTCTTTTATCTCACCCACAGAAGAGCTGTCTATTTCATTGTAAATATCATTAAACCCTTTAATTCCCTTTATTGTGAGGGTTCCCCAAAATTCTCTGGGACTCTTATTAACATTGGAAATACCTCGCACATTGTAAGTCATCTTGTTGCCAAAGCTCCTTTTTACCTCTAATACAACAAATCTAAATCGCTGTTTATCTTCTCCAAAATAACCTATGTAGTGCTGTGAATTATTGGCGATTATATCCGAAAAATCGTAGCTGGTATAATCTCCTATACTGCTCGTTTTTCTAAACTGCTGATTGATTACACTACTTGGATCGAAATTTATAACGTATTTACTCCAATTGGAACAACTACAATCCTGAGCTTGCAAACATCCCAATGTGGCAAGCATTATTATTGATAAAATTAGTTTTTTCATGGGTTTATTTTTTAGATACTCTGATTTTTAGATATCAGACTAACAGCCAGGTAGAAAATGTTCTGCCCTTACATTGATGTACATTTTTGTCGTCATTGCGAGCGTCAGCGTGGCAATCTGTTCTTTGTTGCAGGAGATTGCTTCGTCGCTAGCTCCTCTCTAATCCTTTTCGGTAGAGATGCGACTACCAATTCGTACGAATGTTCTATCAGTTCAATAATTAATTCACTTTTTAATCCTTGTTCAACCCAAATACTGTTCCAATGTTTCTTGCTCATGTGATATCCCTCTGTTATTGCCGAATACTCATCACGCAGCTCCATTGCCCGCTCGGGTTCGCATTTTAAGTTCAAAATCTTCTTGCCTAGTCCCAACAAGGCAAACATCTTATTGCCAACCTTGAAAACCAGCGTACTATCGTCAAAAGGCAGAGACTCCTCAACACCTTTCTTGCCTAAACAATATGCTCTAATTTCTTCGATATTCATTGGCTTAATTTCTAACAGCTTTTCTGTATCTAATTATCATCACATATTCCATCCCTGTGCTTTTAGCTCTATTTCAGTCCCTCCCGCTGTTACTAGCACATTACCCTCGTCGGCGGATGTTATATGACCTATTACCGTAATATCGGTGTCGTTCTTTATCTTGTCAAAGGCTTCGAGGGGAAGGGTAAATAGAAGCTCGAAATCGTCGCCACCATTTAGCACTGCCACTATGGAATTGATATTAAATTCTTGTGCCGTGCTGACAGTTTCGTCGGCAATGGGAACTTTGTCCTCATATATCTTAGTTCCACAGCTTGAGTTTGCAGCAATATGCATGAGTGCAGACGCTAAGCCCTCATCTACACTCTTCATTGATGTTGGTGTAATATTGTAAGACTCTAATATTGAGGTTAAATCAACTCTTGCCTTTGGTCGTAGATACCTTTCCAATATATAGCTTGCTCCGTCTAGTTGTGGCTGGCTGTCGGGATTTACTTTAAACACTTCTTTCTCTCTCTCAAGCAGTTGCAGACCCATATATGCTGCTCCTAAATCGCCTGTAACACAAATCAAGTCGTTCACTTGTGCACTTTTTTGTCCGACATGTACTTTGTTTTCGGCTGTCGTGCCTATAGCCGTGGTAGTTATCACCATACCCGAAACCGTACTTTTTAGACTAATATTGCTGAAGTCCAGTTTATAGTCGTTACAGGCTTGTTCTATCCCCATAAACAAGTCTTCCAGAGCTTCTACCGAAAACCTATCAGAAACAGCAATATTGACCAATACCTGTTCGGCATAGCCACACATTGCACTAATATCCGCCACCACATTTGTAATTGCCTTATAACCAAGATGAACTAGGGGCACGTACATAAGGTCGAAGTCTATTCCTGCAATCAAGGTCGAGGTACTCACCAAGCTTGCTCCCTCATTATTTACCACTGTTGCATCGTCGCCAAGCTCCGACTTTGTAGATATATTTTCATGAGTAAACCGACCTGTAAGATGCTTTATAAGAGCCTGTTTGCTAAGGCTGTTTAGTGGTGTAAATTGTGATTGTTGAGGATTATTCATATACAATGTAAATTGGTATTAAGAGTACAAATATAGTAAATAGGATACCGCCCAAAAAGTGTGTATCAAAAAAGAGCCGAGAAAATTCTCGACTCTTGATAATATCTTATTTAAGAAACTTTATTCTTGTCCTATTTGGCTAGGATTATTATCATTATTTGTACCCTGATAAACAGCATCACCAAATCCTAATATAGGGAAAAAGACTATACTGAGAAGTAACAAACCAATCCCGAAGCCAGTTCCTTTACCAAAGACCTTTGCTAATTGAATACAGACGATTGCGATAATAACAATATTCACAAATGGTATCAATAATAATATAAACCACCATGTGGGTTTCTTTACGATTTCCAAGAATACAATGATATTGTAAATTGGGACTATACTAGCCCAACCCGGCTTGCCTGCTTTCTCAAAAATTTTCCACTGTGCTGCAATTAGTACAATGCACATTACAAAGTAAGCTATCATTCCTGCTGTTCCAACTCCTGCAAATAAATCATCCATTTTAAATCTCTTTTTTAATATCCCTACTCATAAGGCTTTTCGGTTGCGCCCCGTTTTTATATGGTCTCTGGTCTCCATTTATATGCACTGCAAAGTTAATCAATCTTTCTTAAACACAAAAAAAAACACTGACAAAATACAAAAACGGCATTAGACTTGCGACATTAAATCAGTTTTTTGTCTTTTATAAATTCGTAAACCAGCTTTGCACTTATGTTTTCCATACACAAGAGGGATTTCTGTTCGCATTCCTTTGCCCCATACACCGAGCAGGGACGACACGGTAGCTCCCGTCCTGTGGATATGGTATATTCCTGCGATTTCCCCAAAGGCGCAAAGCCCAGCAAGGGGGCGGTAGCTCCCCAAATCGAAACTACTGTTCCACCCGAAAGCGACGCAAGGTGCATATTAAAGGAGTCCATTGTTATATTGAGAGTTACACTAGATAAAAGTGCCATCTCTTCTTCCAAAGAGAATTTCCCTGCAATGACCTCAACATTTTCGAATTTTGAAGCAATATTCTCTAAATTATCTTTTTCTGACCTCCCGCCAATCAATAAAATATTAAGCTGATTCTGTCGTAAAAGCTCAATTAGCTCCGAAATCTTATCGTCGCCCCAAACCTTATTGTCGTGGGCGGCATAGGGTGCGATACACACCGTCTTCTCGTATGACAGAGCTGCCAGATACGTACTTATGGTGCGTTCTGCCTCATCGGAGGGGATAAGCGAGGGAAGAGAAAAACTTGCATTTAACCCCGCTTTCTTAAACACATCCAAATATCTCTCAATGGTATGTTTCAGCGGACTTGTCAGCTTTTTTCTGATAAAATCCTTTTTTTCACCACGACCTTTGTCTATCACCGAAGATTTTACACCCTTGGCAGTGTAGAAGTAGCTCCTAATCAATTTTGTACGCAACACATCATGAAGATCTATTATATAGTCGTAATCATTCTTCGACAGCTGTTTTGCTAGTTTCAACACTCCGCCAATACCTTTGTACTGCTCCTTAAAATCTGCTCCGATTACTCTTAAATCCTTTATACCGCCAAACAAAGGCTCACTCCCACTTTTTGTCAGCATCGTAAATCGGGTGTCGGGATGCTTCTCCACAACCCCCTTGACAGCCGCTGTGGACATAGCCACATCACCAAAGGCAGAAAGTCTGATAATTAAAACATTATGGGGAATTTCCAAAATATCTAGTTTTAGTCGTATTTTTCGTAGCTCTTTTCCTCAATAAGCTCTGAACCCGTCAAGTCATTAATCTGCCGCTTCACCTCCGAGCGTCTGTCGTTGGTGTAGTACACTGCTCGTGCGTCTTTCACAAACGCCGATCCAAAGTCCTTGCGCCGCTCCATGTCTCTAAGCCTGTCCTCAACATCCCAAAGCTCTTTGTTGATTTTCAGAAGCTCTTTATATAGCTCATGGTCTTTACTAATAATCTCAGCAACAGCACTGTCAAGCACCCCATGCTCTTTGCGTAAATTCGTCAACTTTGCTTCGTCCTTTATCTCCGAAAGCTTAATCTCGATGATTGTCAGTTTATCGACAATCTCCCCGTTGGAAACTTCTATTTTCATCTGTTTGTATTTTATGCAATAGGCTTTATGCTTTTGCTGTTATTAATCATCTGTCATTGCGAGCGATAGCGTGGCAATCTGCGCAATGTCTATTATTCGTTGTACCGTATCTGGTGGAATCATGGGAATACAAAGTTGCAGTTAAAGTTGTCGATGCTATTTAATATTTTCAATATCAGATACAGACAAACCTGTTATTTCGCTAATAAGTGTTTTGTCCATACCTTTCGCAATCATACCTTTTGCAATTTCAATATTTCGTTTTTCTTCCCCTTGCTCAATTCCTTGCTCAATTCCTTTTTCAATTCCTTTTTCAATTCCTTTTTCGATTCCTTTTTCAATTCCTATTTCAATACCCTGTTCAATTCCTCGCTTCAAACCACGCTCTTCTCCTTTGGCTGCTGCTATCTTTGTTTGTTCGTTTATCAAAGTTTTGTGTGAACTAATAATATCCCAATACTTCTCGTAATAGGCAAGTTGTCCAGTTGTGAAACTTGACTCTTCAAGTATCTCAACAGCCTCTTTCAAGTCTTTTTCCGAATTCAAACCTTCTGGAATCGTCTCTATGCCGTGCTTTATTTCAGTAAGGAAACGTAGCCAAAGAACCATCATCTTCTTTTCCGATATACTTTCGGGTTTGAATTTTGGCAATTCAATGAATACAAGCTCTAAACCCTCAAGTTTCTCATTAGTCTCAAAGTTGTTTACAATTGAATAGTGGTGATAGAACCTATTGCTGTTTTTCCTAAATACGCCTTGAAGCAAACTAAGTGCATACACAGGCTCCAGAGCATCATAATCACCCCCCTTCCCTAATTGCTTCACGTATGCCTTCGAAGCATTGAACAAGACTCTGGTTGTGAAATTTGGTGTCCACAACATTTGCATCTCCACTATAAACTGCCTACCTTTGTTATCCTTACATCTAACATCAACAATAGAATCCTTCAAAGCAGGAATCTGCGGTACCAACTCCGAAGGCAAATATTCTATCGTTTCAATCTTTTGGTCATCATCAAGCGGAAGCAATGCATTCAGCAAGCTAATCACCAAATGAGGATGCTCTCCAAATACTTTCTTGAATGTCAGGTCATTCTTAGGGTCTAAATATCTCATGTCTGTCTGCTTTTATTCTACAAAGAAAATAAATAAAAATGAGAGGTATGTTATATTTAGCGTTTTTATGGATTTAGTGCCAGCCCCAAACACAAAGAGACTGCCAAATAAGTAATCTCCAGTTATAAGCATAAAGTGTAGCGGGTGTAATAACAACAAATAGATGTTGATGCTATGTCTTGGTTGTTTTTGTAGTTTTATAATGTGTAGCTAAGTGCTATTTGGAGTGCTGAGTTCTTATTGCTATTAATTCTGAGGAAGCACAATATTGTACTCCAGAGAGTATCTATCATACTCTTTTTGCAACAGTTCTCTTTTTATTTCTTTTCCATGACCTGGTAGAAACACCTTGCATTCGGTGTTTAATAAACTATTCCAGCTCTGAATCAGCTCTTGTACATTATCGGCATATGGTGGAAAAATATTATTCTTTAACACCCCAAACATCGCATCGCCAACAATCGCAATATCATTGTCTAATATTACACTGATAGAATCGTCAGAGTGTCCAGGAGTCTTGATAATTGTAATCTGTTCATTTGCAGAATCTACAATATAATTGTCTTGAATTAATACATCAGGACTGAATGGTGCATATCCAAATCCCCTTTTGCCAACAAGTCTTCCAAATCGGGAAATTTGTTTAGTCACAAAATTAGTTCCCTTTGGGATTGCTGTATATCCGTTGCTAATAGAACCCTCCGCAAAACTTGATACGACTATTTTGCATGAACTACTATCTTGTATCACTTTTGCCGAACGGCAATGGTCAAAATGAGTATGAGTAAGTATCAGATATGAAATCTCGTCAAGCGGCAAGCCTAAACGCTTCATTTTTATGCGATACTACTAAATACTGATGTCTCTCCAGTGTCAATTAATATCACATCTTCTTCTTTCAGAACAAGGTAAGAATTACTCCTCCCTGACATGAGTCGAAATATCTCACAGCCGTTTTTTGTTTTCTACCTATTCATCCGTATTATAACTTATAGATATTAGACTAACAGCCCAATCCTTGCTTTATTATTAATAAAGCCCCTACATTCCAACTAATTATATCCTTTTCTATAAATATCCCTTGCTGAGCCTTGTGCCGACGGCAGTATTAGCATGTCTGCAATGTTAACATGCGATGGTCTGCTTAACACAAAATAAACCGCCTCAGCAATGTCCTTACCAACAAGCTCCTCAAAGCCTTCATAAACCTTATCGGCTTTATTTTTGTCGCCATCAAAACGCACTAATGAAAACTCTGTATTTACCGCTCCCGGACAGACAGAACTCACTCTGATATTATCGGCTAGCAACTCTACACGCATGGCATCAGTTATGGCCTGCACAGCATGCTTAGATGCACAGTAAACACCCCCATTGGGATAGCTCTCCCTGCCTGCAATAGACGAAATATTTATTATCTGCCCTTTCTTATTAGTCTTCATGGACCTAGCAAGAATTTTGGAGGCGTAAAGCAATCCCTTGACATTGGTGTCTATCATGCGCTCCCAGTTGTCGACATTACCCTCACTTACATGTTCAAGTCCTGCCGCCAATCCTGCATTGTTGATAAGCACCTCAATATCTGCATGCTCAGAGACAATTCTATTTAAATGTGTTTCGGCTTCTTTCCTTTTGGATATGTCGAAGCAGTAAGTATGGACAGCAGTTTTGTACTCAAAGTCTGTTTTCAAACTCAAAAGCCTTTCCTTTCGTCTGCCTGTTAGAATTAACTCATATCCTTTTGATGCCAACAACTCCGCACAGGCTCTACCTATCCCCGATGTTGCTCCTGTTATTAGTATTTTCATGTACTCGCATTCACCTTTTTCTCCTACGAAAGTATAAAGAAATAATTAAAAGGACTATATTTGTCTTGAAGATAAATTTTATTTGGCATGGAAACAACAGTATCAGTAGACAATTACGACGTCGAGTCGATAGTGCAACCATCAAGTATTAAGGAGGTTGTAGACACCATGATTGTTGACCCCAATTTGTCGCCGATAAATTATTTCGGATTTACGGGTGATGCAGAGAAGTGTATGGAAAAGGACAAGGATAGCTTAAACGACGGTTTTTTGAAGGTCGACGGTTTGGACAAGCGCTTTACCATATCAACTCATTGTATGTCTGAGCATTTATGCGACGACTGTTACAGTGCAACGCTTGTGTTGCTGAGCAAAGCTCTCAGAAAACAGTACGCTCGGGGAGGTACACCCATATCTTTCAATGTAACTATTAGCAACCTTCTGGTTGGTGATACAAGCAACTACGATATGACCAAAGACATTAGCAAAGCGGTGGAAGAGATAGAAAAGATTTACGACTTGAAGCTCATGGAAAAGAAAATCCGCTTTGCAAAAAATTTTGTCAAGAAACCTACTCCAGAACTCGTTGTAACCATACTGTCTCAATTTGACACTGTGGCGAATCAAGCAACTAGCCATTTCAAAACAAAAGGTGAAAATATAGTCTTGATTGGTAAAAGAGACGAAGACTTAGCATCGTCGGACTATCTCAGAATATGCCACGATGTTATTGAATCGCCATTGCCAAAATTCGAAATAGAAACCGAACTGAAACTAAATGTCGCCATTAAAAACCTCATTAACAAAAGCATAGTAAGCTCTGCACTACCGGTAAATCGTGGAGGTTTGTTCTTCACGCTCTATCGTGCATGTATAAAAGAGGGCTTGGGATTTGATATAACAAGCGATGCGGAGCTTCGCACCGACTCTTTCTTATTTGGCGAATCTTTAGGGCGATTTATAGTATCGGTAAGCGAGGAAAATGAGGATAAAATGATTGATTATCTCCGTGAAAAGGGTATTCCCTTCCTTCTGCTGGGACACACAACAAAGGGAGAGATTAGGATTGACGACGAGTCTATGGGCTATGTAGAGAGTAAAAAGGAATGTCTGAACAAGTAAATCCCTACAACGAAACACAGGGCAAAACCGAACAGGTTCGGCAAATGTTCAATAATATTGCAGGGAATTACGATTTTCTTAATCATTTCCTGTCTTTCGGAATTGATGTATATTGGCGGAAAAGAGCTATCAGAAAGGCGCAGCCCTTTGAGGATATGGAAGCACTAGACATTGCCACCGGCACGGGCGACCTTGCCATTATGCTCGCTAAGCGTGGTGCAAATGTAAGAGGAATAGACCTGTCGCCTGGCATGATGGAAAAAGGTAAAGAAAAAGTTGCTAAACGAGGGCTAAGCGATAAAATATCTTTTGACACGGGCGATGCATCTAATTTAAGCTTTGCAGACAAAGAGTTTGACGCTATCACTGTTGCCTTCGGAGTTCGGAATTTTGAAAAACTCGAACAGTCGCTGAAAGAAATGTATCGAGTCTTGAAACCTCAGGGTCGGGTGGTTATACTGGAGTTTTCGAGACCCCAGAACGCACTCGTACGAAGCTTGTATAATTTCTACAATTTCAGGGTTTTACCATTTTTCGGGCGATTAATATCTAAGGATAATCGTGCTTATGAATACCTCCCTGAGTCAATCTCTCAGTTTAAGAGTGGTAAGGATTTTGTGATGGAGCTTGAGAAAGCTGGATTTTGTGAAGCCTCATTCACTCCCCTAAGCTGCGGAATAGTAACTATTTATTGTGGGGAAAGACAATAATCACGGCTGATTTACAGTTTTAGAAAAAAAAATTAGTGAAGAAAATACTCCTCTTAATATTTGCTCTTGCTTCTGTTTGCTCCCTGAATGCGCAAGCACGAAAGATGTTGAACCTTTCGACTTATGACGAGAAAAAATTCCATTTTGGCTTCTCGCTTGCAGCAAACGGCTACGATGCTAGAATTACCAACTGGGCAACTCTGGGAACAAACCCCAATTACAAACCCGAAAGTTTTGCCGTCGGCAACGTCAACCCCAATACCGTGCTCAGAGCCGATGTCATCGGACTCACACCTGGACTTACCGTAAATCTGATTGGCTCGATGAAACTCAGCAATGATTTTAGCCTACGGTTTACACCAGGCTTGTCGATTACTACACAAAAAATATATTTTAACGAACCGATATACGACATCTTTGAATCAGCAGGAGCAATAGACTTCTACGGCAAACGAATGACATGGGTGGATTTCCCCTTGCTGATAAAATATCAGGCAAGAAGACTAAATAATAATCGCCCCTATGTAATAGTCGGAGGCTCAGCTAGATACCTCGCCACCAAGTCGGGACAGGAAGACCTAATTGCTTTCAACAATATAGCATACTACTTTGAAGCAGGAGTGGGCTGGGATAGTTTCTTTTCTTTTTTCAAACTGTCGACAGAGTTTAAGGTCTGCATCGGTCTAAATGATATTCTCGACAGGACATGGAAAGAACAACAACGAAATTACTACACTCAATCTATTAGCGACTACTATCTGAACATCTTTGTACTGAGCTTTCATTTTGAAATGTAAATGTCTGACAATAACATAATTAACATAACAATCTCTGCGCAGCAAGCCTTTGTGGAACAAGACTACAAGAAGTATCTGTCGGAGAAAATAGGAGATATACCCAAATCCCACAAAATCAAGCTAGTACGACGCTCGATAGATGCTCGAAACCGTAATATTAAGGTAAATTGCCAATTTGAAATTTCTGAGCATTCGGGAAGTCCTCAAAAAGAGAAATTCCTTACTGAACACAATGTTGCAAATGCCAAGTCTATCATAGTAGTGGGCTCAGGACCAGCAGGGATATTCGCAGCGATAGAGCTTATCCGCAATGGCATTAGACCTATAATTATTGAGCGAGGCAGCTCTACCTCCGAGCGAAAAAGAGACCTTGCACAGATGTATCGCAACATGGAGTTGAATGAGGAGTCTAACCTCTGCTTCGGTGCAGGAGGAGCTGGGACATTCACCGACGGCAAACTGTACACCCGCTCAAAGAAAAAACAAGAAATGAGGCAGGTGCTTTCCATTTTCCACGAAGCAGGTGCGACAAACGAAATACTGATTGATGCCCATCCACATATCGGTAGCGACAAACTACCTACCATTGTCGATAACTTGCTCGCATATATCACCGACATGGGTGGAGAGGTTATGTTTAATACCAAGTTCCAAAAACTGCATATCAAGGAGGGAGAAGCAAAAGGAATTGTCCTTTCGGATGGACAGATAATCAATGCAGAGGCAGTTATACTGGCTACAGGACATTCGGCACGAGATGTTTATTACAATCTGCAAGAGCAGGGAGTGGCATTGGAAGCCAAACCCTTTGCGCTGGGAGTGAGGATTGAGCATCCTCGTGAGCTGATAGACTCCTTGCAGTACAATAGCAAAAATGTTCCCAACTATCTCCCGTCAGCAACATATTCTTTCACCGAACAAGTAGAAGGGCGTGGAGTGTACTCTTTCTGTATGTGTCCGGGAGGTTTGATAGTTCCAGCATCTACACACAGCGGCGAGCTAGTGGTTAACGGCATGTCGCCGTCTCATCGCAAAGCGCCTTTCTCCAATGCAGGCTTGGTGGTAGAGCTGAGACTTGAAGACTTTGAACCTTTTGCCAAATACGGCGAGTTGCGGGGGCTGGAGTTTCAAAAGAGCATCGAAGAACAAGTTTGTGCCAAAAGCGACAATGGCTTTATCGCTCCTGCTCAGAGAATTGCTGATTTTTGCTCGGGCAAAACAAACTCGCTTGCGATAAAAGGCTCGTACGTACCAGGCTACAAAGCTACAAATATTAATGAAATACTTCCTGAGTTCATAGTAAGCAGGCTAAGACAAGGAATATTGCAAATAGACAAAAAGAAAAAAGGATTTTGCACCAACGAGGGACAAATTGTCGCAGTAGAATCAAGAACATCATCACCCGTCAGAATACCACGAGACAGAGATACACTGCAACACCCACAAATCAAAAATTTCTATCCCTGCGGTGAAGGAGCAGGCTTTGCAGGAGGAATAACATCCTCTGCCATCGACGGCATGCTAGTGGCAAGAAAGCTAATGTAAATATCGATTTTTTATGGATTTAATTCTACTAAAATATATAGTTTTATGGATTAAAATCCACAAATATTGTATTTTTGAATATAAAATAATGTAGGTATGCTGGTAACTATTCAGCCAAAATAAGCAAGCATACTTGACACTAAAGCATCGCAAGTAGCTCCAAGAGGAGACAGGAGATATAAACAATATGCAGTACGCTTTAGACTATAAGCGAACAGCCTTGTTTAAGGTTTAATCGTTTAGTTGTTGGTTTGATGTTTAGGGACGTAGTCCCGATATCTTCGTAGCAAGGAGATGTAAACAAATAATAATAGGGGCGATAGCCCTGATACCTTAATAGATACGGGTTAGGATTAGATGATTATACTTAATGGATGCGTACTTTACTGCGAAGATTACGGAGCTAACGCTCCTAATAAACACATGGTAAGCTGTTAATGACTAATCTTCCGAACATGACCAGACTTCGCCCTACGCTATCATCCAAAGCCCTTCAAGAAATAAGCAAGCGAGATGCCGAGATAATTACCGATAATATAGCCCAATGTGCCAACTGCTAAGCCCGAAATAATAATGTCTTTATTTTTTAATGCCGATGCCACCACCGGCACAAAAGGCGGAGAAAAGGAAAGTGCTGTAATGGTGATGATTGTGGTGTCTACATCGATACGGAATATCCACGACAGCAATACATGTATCAGCATTGTCCCCAACACTCCCAATGCCACAAACAAAAACAGATGTAAGAAGTCGATATTCAGCAGTACAGACAAATCTGCCATCGACGCAACGAGCAGCGAAAATATAAGGATGAGATACATGCCCAAAGAAAAGGAATGCTTCATGCGATTGACAGCAGGCACAAGACTCCCAAGCACTCCCAAGGTCGTGATGCCAATTATTACCGTTACCATTTGGGCTGACTTGGGGACAAGCAGGCTGACACCGCCCGAGATTGCAAAAATCGCCACCGACAGTCCGAATGCTTTTGCCATTTCCAAAAAACTTGAGCGGCTGAGCTTGTCGTCAAACTCCTCGCTGTTTATTTCTGCTTGCTCTGTGCTTTGTGTTGATATTGCCTTGAATTTGGGCAGAAAGCGAGATAATAGTGATTGTGCCACACTGAGCAAGAGGACAAGAAAGCCAAAACTCACAACTATTTCGTAGGTGTTTACCAAGATAAAAATATTGGGGTCGACTTCCAATGCTGTCGCAATAGCAGCCAGATTAGGAGTTCCGCCCGAATAGGTACCTACCAACATCCCAGCAACCTTCCACGCAGCGGAGATATTCTCTTTCAGAAGAAAAAAACCGACCACTATCACCACCACGAGTGCTGCGAGTCCGAGTATCATCGACAATAAAGCCCTGCCCGCCAGTCGAAACCAACGCTTGATGTCGAGAGTAAACAGCAATAGAGGAATGGCTAAGGGAATAGTGATGCTCATCATTATGTCCTGAAAACGTGCAAGCCTATTGGGAAGAATATCTGCTGCCGTCAGCAGTCCTTGCCGAATATACTCATCCATCTGAGCACTAGAAAAATAAGCCCTGTCGTGCAGCAGCTCACGCATTTGTTCGGATATGCTTGGAAGAATACCAATATTCCCCAACACAATGCCGACAATATACGCAAGCACAACTGCCCCAATCTTATTCAGAAAGGAGTATTTCTTTGTGAGTAAGATGATTACAGCAGGGGAAAATAAGTAGAAAAGTAGTAGTAGGAATATCATTTATTGTCTTGCTTCGTTCCATCCTTCCATTTTGATGTGTCTATTACAATATGAAAATTGCCCTCCTTTTACAGGACTTTTGCGGGGCGAGAGTCGATGAACTCGTTCTAGAAGCTCAAAAAAAGCCAATACTCGCTCGGCAGGAGAGAGCTCCAGAAACTCCCGCTGTTGCGCCTCGTTGGCTTCTTCCTTTGTTCTGAATATAATTTCCATTTCTCCCTAATAGTTCAACATTGAATTCTCACTTCTCAATGCGAATATCGTATTTTTCCAGCAGTCCACCAAGTCCCGACAATGAAAATCTTGCCTTCCGCACTCGGTTTTGCTCGGGATTGATAGAATAATTATAGGAAGTCCGAAGGTCGGTCTTTTCGAGATTGGTATGGTCAAAAACAGCTTGCTCCATGTTGCAGTTGTCGAAAACTGCACCTTCCATATCGCACTCTGCAAAGTCAACTCCCAGTAGTTTACAGTTCCTGAATACCGTCTTTTTGAGCTTAGACTTCAAAAATGAGGAATAATCAAGCAGGCAATCTGTGAAGCTAAACGCAAGCCCAAACTTGTTGCAGTCGTCGAAACGTAAGCCTATCATCTTACAATCCTCAAAACTAATATCTTGCAAACTTGTCTTATGTAATATCGCTGAGCTTATATTGCAAGATTTGAAGGTGCAGCCCAGAAACTTAAATCCTGACAAGTCGCATTCGGCAAAATTACAGTTTTGGAAGGTACAAGCCTCATACTCTCCTTTATTGATAATGCTGTTATCGAATATTTTATCTTCGTAGTAGCTCATAATCTATTTTTTAAGCCATAAAGGTATAACAAAAATAGGCTCTATAACGAATAAAGTGGATAATGATATAAATACACTGTTTAATCGTTGAAGGTTTAAAAATGCTGTATGCCGTACGCTTTAGGCTATAAGCGAACAGCCGATGAACAAACGTCATTGCGAGGAGATGGCGACGAAGCAATCTCCTACAACAAAGAACAGATTGCCACGCTATCGCTCGCAATGACGGGAAAATGTAGATACTGCGATATTGCTTGTATTTATATCGTGATAAATCTTTTCAAAGACACCCCCACCCTGTCGATATGCTCTTTCAGTGCAGTATCTTCGATGTGGTCATATATTATCAAATCGAATTTATAGGGCAGATACAACTCGTCTACTGCCAAGTATAGATTTAGGATATCGCCGATTTGAAGATTATTCCCTTTAAAGGCTATATCCACATCCGAACCATTTGTAAAGTCCCCTTTGGCTCTCGAACCAAATAATACCGCATCCTCAATATCAACGTTATCCTCAATGATATTAATAATTCTACCTATATCTTCTGTATCTAAACCAATATTCATAAATTGCTAAATTTTACTTTTCTTCCTCTAATCGTCCCACTAATTTCTTAAACAATGAAAAATACTCACTCCGTATGAGTCGTATTAACTCGACCGCTGTTTGTTCGTTGTAGGTGTGACTAGCTAAATTTCTACTCTGATGCATTCTCATCCATACTTTGCCATCGGAGATGTATCCATCTCGGAAACTTTGCTCAATAACAGGGCGTGGTCCTACAATGTTGTTGTATCCAACGTATATCCGAGTACTTCATTGTCTTCTAATTTTTCCGTAAGGTTAGCAAATTTCGGATAAATAAACTATCTTTACACTTGTAACTTGAATTTACTATTATGACTGTATCTAAATCGTTTTGCAGCCAATTGTTCCTTGCCTCGCTGTTGGTCTTTGGAGCATTAGCAAGTGCATGTACTTCCAACAATAAAAGTGAACCCGAAAAAATAGAACAAACAGAAGTCAAAGCAGACTCCGACTGGTTTCGAGACGCTCGCTTTGGCATGTTTATCCATTGGGGTTTGTACAGCATACTAGAAGGCAGCTACAATGGACACACTCTGCCCGACGAAAGTCTGCCACACGGCAAGAGCTGGTACTCCGAATGGGTGCAGATGCGACTTGAAGTCCCCGCAAAAGAATATCAGGCTCTGGCAAAGCAATTTAACCCCGTCAAGTTCGATGCAGAGGAATGGGCTCGTGAGGCAAGTCTGGCAGGCATGAAATACTTAGTGCTGACATCAAAACACCACGATGGTTTTGCGCTGTGGGACTCCGACGTGAGCGATTTCGACATGGGTGCAACTCCCTGCAAACGCGATTTATTGGGCGAGCTTGCCACCGCCTGCCGAAAATATGGGCTGAAACTCGGGTTCTACTATTCCCATTGGCAGGACTGGGAAGCCGAAGGCGGAGCACAGCCCGACTGGGAGGATAAAGTGCAGCCCTCCGATGAAATGTTTGAAAAATACTGGCAGGAGAAAAGCCTACCTCAGGTGAGGGAGCTGCTAGAACGATATAAGCCCGACATGCTGTGGTTTGACACTTGGAGCGAAACCTGCAAAGACCATATCACTCCAAAAAGACGAGACGAACTGATAGACTTGGTACGCTCGATAAAAGCTGACTGCCTCATTAACGGACGCATTTGTGCTTACGACCCCGGACCAAGGGTAGACTATATATCGGCTTTTGACAACGAGCATCCCGAGAAAAATCTAGGTCGTCCATGGCAGACTCCAGCCACAATGTATAAATCGTGGGCATGGCACGCCAATGATTTTAACTGGAAATCATCGGGACAGATGATTAAACTCTTGGTTACAAATGCCTCATTAGGAGGGAACTACCTGCTAAATATCGGACCATACGCCGATGGCTCATTCCCCGCACCCGCACTGCGCCGACTACGTGAAATCGGAGCATGGCTCGTTGCCAACGGCGAGTCAATCTACGGCACACTACCCATCGACGAGGTAGAACCACCCACATGGGGACGACTCACCAAACGTACAGAGAATAACCAGACAATAGTTTATGCTCACGTGATGGACTGGGGCGACGGAACACTTGCTATCCCCGAAAAGCTCGGAAAGGCTAAGTCGGCGACAGTACTCGAAACAGGACAAAAAGTGGAACTGACACAAAAGGGACAGGCATTCGTAAAACCCGATGGAGCATTAGATGCTAATGTTGCTACGATAAAGCTGATATTCTAGCAGTTATAGAAATCATATAAACCTTCGTCATATATGTAAACAGCCTTGTTTAAGGTTTAAAATGCTATATGCTGTATGCAATACGCTTTAGGCAAATGCAAAATAAACGAACATCATTGCGAGGAGCCGGCGACGTGGCAATCTCCTG
>JBKEAJ010000152.1:0-3484 GCA_047972135.1 Bacteroidales bacterium
GTCTAGCTCGTCAAGTTCAAGGTCTTCAGGTTCACGCTCAAACACTCGCTCGTCAAGGTCGGGTTCGAGATAGTATGAACACCTTTGGTAATATATTCAGACTGACCACATTTGGAGAGTCGCACGGCGCAGGGGTCGGTGGAGTGGTAGATGGCTGTCCATCGGGAGTGGAAGTTGATGTAGACTTTATTCAGCAGGAGCTGAACAGACGTAAACCCGGACAAAGTCATATCACAACACCAAGGAAAGAAGATGACAAAGTGGAAATTCTTTCGGGTGTCTTTGAGGGGAAAACCACAGGAACGCCCATCGGATTTGTTGTTTACAATCAAAATCAAAAGTCTAAGGACTACGATAATATCAAGAGCACTTATCGACCCTCGCATGCCGATTATACCTACGACGAGAAGTATGGTTTTCGCGATTATCGTGGTGGCGGTCGCTCGTCGGCACGCGAAACCATTGCAAGAGTTGTGGGAGGAGCAATAGCTAAACAGCTGCTTAAAGGACTTGGTGTTGAGGTGTGTGCTTATGTTTCGCAAGTGCATGATATAGTTTTGGACAAGCCTTATACAGGGCTGAACCTTAGCGAGATAGATTCTAATGTCGTAAGATGCCCCGACAAAAAAATTGCCGACAAGATGATTGCAAAGATTGAGGAAGCAACGAAGAAACATGAATCTGTGGGCGGAGTGATTACAGGAGTGGCAAAAGGAGTCCCGACAGGCTGGGGAGAACCGGTATTCGACAAACTGCATGCACGCTTAGGATTTGCAATGCTTGGGATTAATGCTGCCAAAGGCTTTGAGATAGGTGCTGGCTTTGGTGCTACAAAAATGTATGGCTCCCAACACAACGATACTTTCGTAAATAGAAACGGCAAAATTGCTACGCTTACTAATAACTCGGGCGGTGTGCAGGGTGGAATATCCAACGGCGAGGACATATTTTTTAATGTGGCTTTTAAGCCTATTGCAACACTACTGAAAAAACAAAAAAGCGTGAACTCCGATGGCGAAGAGATTGAAATTACTCCCAAAGGCAGACACGATGCCTGCGTACTTCCTCGTGCTGTTCCCATAGTGGAAGCTATGACAGCTCTTGTGCTTGCCGATGCATACTTAGAGCAAAAAAGAAATTGAGTCCGTCTATAAAGTCCAATATTTGCGTTTAATTGTGTAGATATATCAATATTTTATTGCGTATTTACTTAATATTATAGATTTATCTATATTTGCATGAGAAAATATTTTGAGAAGATATGAATAGCGAACTATATGCAAAATCGGGAAGTGAGACGATAAGGGAATTGGGAAAACGATACAGTACCTATCGTAAGCGCATGGGATACACTCAAAAAGAAGTGGCAGAGCAGTCTGGTTTGAGTATTTTTACAATAAGTACTTTTGAAAATGGTTCGGCAACAGGTATAACATTAGCTTCATTTATAAAATTGCTTCGTGCTATTGATTTTCTCGAAGAGATAGAGAAGCTACTTCCCGAGTTGCCGGTCAGCCCTCGAGAGTTGTACATGAAGCAGAAACGGAGGTAGGCAATGGAGACGAATAATGTAAAAGTGAAATTGTGGGATATGGATGTTGCCTATCTTTCGTGGGATCAAAAGGCTGGAACATCTGTTTTTGAATATACATCTTCATTTCTTGAACGCACGCTAGACATTGCACCTTTGACAATGTCGATCAATTCTTCACGAAGTCTGAAACATATCCCGTGGACGGGTGAAAAGGATAAACTTTATCGTGGTCTTCCACCGATGCTTGCAGACTCACTACCCGATCAGTGGGGTGATTCTCTGTTTATGGCATGGTTGCGAGATAATAATATTTCAACAAAAAAAATTAATCCGATAGATCATCTTTCTTTCATTGGAAGTAGAGCTATGGGGGCATTGGAGTATGAGCCTGCACGCAGACTTGGCAGTGATTCGGTATTTTCAGTCGATGTTCAAAATCTTTATAAATTTGCCAAGCAGGTTCTCAATACGAGGGAGTCAACTGTACTAAACAAAGAAAATTCTATATTGTGGCAGGATTTAATGAAAATTAGCTCGTCGCCCGGAGGTAAACGTCCCAAAGCAATAATTGCCCTTAATGAAACAAGTGGGGAAGTAATCTCAGGACAGGGTGTTGTACCTGAAGGTTTTAAACATTATATTCTTAAATACGATGATAACTCAGCATATCCCTTCGCTAAATTGGAATACATATATTACCAAATGGCAATGGACGCAGGTATTGAAATGATGCCTTCAATGCTTAGAACATACGGAAATGTTACACATTTTCTCACACAGAGGTTTGACCGTATCGGGAATGACAAAATTCATACACAAACGCTTGCCGCAATGTCGCCTATTAGCAATCGTTATGAAGATATTTTTACAGTAATCCGACAGCTGAAACTGCCATATAAAGACTATGAGCAGCAATATCTGCGAACTGTGTTCAATGTAGTTGCTCGTAATGTGGACGACCATTCTAAAAATTTTGCATTCTGCATGGGTGCAGATGGAGTTTGGAGGCTATCGCCTGCATACGATCTGACATATAGCGTAGACCCTGCTGCTCCTAATTATATGAACAGACATTCATTGACATTAAATGGTAAAAATGAAGATATTACCCGAAATGATATAGAAACTCTGGGCTTAGATAATGATATACAGGACTGTAAGACCTTGTTAGATAAAGTTGTTTCTGTAGTTAACAATTTTGAAAAATATGCCAAAGACTTTGATATCGACAAAAGTCTGCTTAACAGCATAAAGAGAGAGCTGCTTGCTGATATCTGAATAGATACATTTTAATCGTTTAGAGTTTGTAAATGCTCTATGCTGTACGCTTTAGGCTATAAGCGTAATAGCAATATAAAACTGCTTCTGCCACACAAAGTGTTATAGAGCCAATAAAAAACGGAAGCTATTTCCGTACTTAGAAACAACTTCCGTTTAGAACAATTTAATAATCGATGAACACTCTATTTTTGTGCGTTTATCTCATTTATTTTTGCACCGTAAGATGTTGATGACATGGAATATGTTACTTGCATCTTAAAATAACGACATGATATTGGAACATAGAAGTTTATGCCGAATTCTTTGTCGATGTTGTAGTAACTACCGTAGGTGTATGTCCCTGCGCTTCCATAGTCGCTCCAGTTTTTACCGTCCTGACTGGTATATATCTGAAAATTACTGGGAGCTCCTTGATATTTGGCATTTTTAAAACGGTATGACAAGCCTTTTAAATCCTGTTTTTGCCCCATGTCCACTATGATTGAGCTTTTTGTGTTTTTTGTGCCTTCCCAATACGTGTCAGCATCTCCGTCTATTATATTTGTAACGGGGAATGTGCTCGCATTCTCCATGTCGTCGCTTGTAATTTTCCAGCCCGAGCGGTCTAGCTTTGTGCCTGATACAGAGACATCAGAGTTGTTGATGTTATCTATTGATATGTTAAATTTA
>JBKEAJ010000153.1:0-102109 GCA_047972135.1 Bacteroidales bacterium
AAACGGTTTGAGGCTCTCAGAGTCAATTGCGTATATATTTTGCTCCTTTACCAAAATCTCAGAATATACTCATCGACTTGAGGTTAAAAGAAAATTCAAGTTTAACCTAACTTAACCATCTAAACACTTTTTGCTGCAATGTGGGTTATATAGTTATGTTTTGATGGTACAAATAAGGAGTTGTTTTATGGGTGTTTTTATCGCTTAGGTTGTCGTCTTTGACTTGGTTATTTAGTTTTACACTCAATGCCTTTAGCAGTCAACCTATATTTTTGCTTAGAACTATTGGGTTTATCAGGTATTGTTAACTCAATAACTCCTAATGACAGTGCTTTATTTATATAGTTAGCCCTAAAATGTTCTCTGTGGCTTAACCCCAATGCCTCCATTAGCTCAGTTCTACTATGCTCCTCTCTCATCACAGATAACAACTCAAGCACTTGCTCAGGTACTTGCTCGGTACTTGCTCGGTACTTGCTCGGTACTTGCTCGGTCAGAATCTTGCTCCAACTCCTGCTGTGCAATCTCATTTATAGGAAAAGACATCCTTATAAAACTATTTGAGAACCTAAAACAACTGCGGTCATACGACTTCAAAATTCGAGGAATACCAGAACCTAATTGCTCGACCATTCCCAAATCTCTGTAAATACGCATTAGTTCCTTATTTCTAGGTAATGATAAACCCGTAAAGAACTCATCTTCTGTCATACCCTCAAACAAACCTCCATAGCTAGTTATTTCTATTCTGTCGGAATATATCTCAAACACAGGCGGAATTTCACGAGTGTAGTCATTATGAATTATCGCATTTATGACAGCTTCTCGCAATGCACCTTCATCCCACAGTCTTGTATCAATACGTCTTGGATAGGTAATTTTTGATAGTGTTTTATTCTCGACATTCAGTTTTTCTAAAACCCTGTTGGTTGCTTTGACTAATGAGCAGTAACCATACTCATTATTTTCAATGAGGTCAATCTTATCAGTTCCTGCATATTTTGCAACTTTGATTGAATTGCCATTTTCATCAGCCATCAGATAGCCGATGTAGTTCAGTTTGCCTTCTTCGGTAAGCAATTCAAGATTTCCTAAGAAATGTTCGTTTAGAGTCAAGCCTTTTTCATCGTAGTATATACGCAATTGCTCGAAAGTCAAGTCTTGACGATTAGATTTTATCTTATTCAGAGAATTGCGAGTGCGTCGAGCAAACAAATCTTCAATCTGACGAGTATCCATAGGCTCACAAGCTGTACCCACACGGATGAAACATCCATTTACACTCATTCCTGCCTTCTTTAGATAATAAGGCTTTTCAGAACCACTTGCAATATCAATCTTGATAACATCCTTCCCCTCCATTACTTCGTGTACAACATCAAATAACCCAAGACATGACGGTACTATATTTGTCTTTAGTCTGTCTTTTATCTTCAATTGTACGCTATCTGCATCCGGTACTCCAATGATTTTACCATCATCATCGATGCCAATGTATATCTTACCACCCTCTCGGTAGTTCAAGAAAGCGACAACTTCGTTTTCTAGTCTATTTGTTAGTTCTCGCTTGAACTCTATGCGGTTTGTTTCTTTTAGTTCCATGTTTGCTGATATATTATGATTCCAACAAGCTCTTAAACTCCTCTTTGCTCGGCAGAACAGTCTGATACTTACTTGCAAATATCTGGTCGTTATCCTCCAGAAGTGTATATCTCACAACTGCCTCGTCTTTATCTCTGCTCAAAGCTAGTCTTTCGTATAGCGAGGTGTTGAATTGGCGTTTAAGTTCTCGTAAGCTCCAATTGTTTTGCTCTGATTCTATTTCATAGAATTTGCGTTCGTTTTCATTGTCTATGCGCATTAAAAATAGATAGTGAGACCAGCTTAGTTTGAATTCGGCAGACGCTGTCTGCCGAATTAGCAATTCAGGAGCTTTGTCTTTATTATCAGATGATTGCAATTTCGCAGACAATGTCTGCGAAATTGAGTAGGTAAGATAAAACTTACGCATATTCTTTAGGTTTACCTCTGAAAAACCTTTACCAAATTCCTTTGTTAGTTTCTGAGCTAGGTCTTTCAAAACAGCTTTCCCATACTCAGCTCTCTCCGAACCTCCTTGTTCATCTTTCACAACCAATCTCCCTATCTCAAAATAGGTTTGTGTCATTGTGCGGTTTATTGTGCGTACTACTTGTGTTTGAGCTATGTGCAATAACTCTGACACTTGATTGTATAGGTTGTTCGGGTGTGATGGGCTTGTCATATCCTCTATTTTAATTGGAGTTCAAATTTAATGATTTTTCCTTTTCACCCGAAGAACCTCTGTCTAATATTTGCTTCTTACTTAGATTTTTGATAGGTTTGGGATGTATGAATAAAATAATAGTGCCACATGAAATACGCAATCATTTATCAAAAGGACAATTTTATAGTAATGTATCCTGAATCTAAAACCACGATGGGAGTATTTCTAGCACAAGAACCATATATAAAACTTTCTGTCAATGATACGCCTGAAGAAATTATCAGTAATCTATTTGCGTGTTTAGAAGCATCAAAAGAAAACATCCCTCACCCGGAAAAATGGAGTGATGATTTCTTTCTTAAACCAATTGGAATTAAAACAAATAATGCTCTACACAAAAATAGCCTCTGCTGTTCTGTTTTATTACAAAATGACTTGCTAGAGTTTACTCCAACAATAAACATGGGAGCTAAAGAAGGTTTTGATGAATTGAGTGAAGTTGTAACAGCTTGTTCTACAGAAGTCAAAGATGTTATATACGAATATCTGATAGAGGCTTTTAAATTATGCAAATAAGAAGTATAGTGTTCTCTATTTTTGAAGTAGGTTTTGCATATTATTTAATACCTATAATTGCAATTGTATGACTTTGCTCAACTCTTCTGCTTTGTTTAATGTCATTAAATGCCCACCTCCATTTACTGCGTAATTGTAGCGTACGAAACAAGAAGGTAAAATCATGTCACGTGTTCCATGAATATGAAAAACATTCTGCGGTTGAGATTTATTTTTCCACCTAACAATCTTATCCAAAGCCCATCTCAAAAATGTGGCGTCTGTATCAGCGAGTATTTGCTTTAACAGATTTTGATTTTGCCCCAAAGAACCAATTTGTAATGACGTTTGAGTTTTTCAAGACTCTACTAGTTGGCAATAATCTGTGTAATCGCAATTTCCCTGCAAAACGATAGTAAAATGTAATCTCATATTTTGTCTTTGCAGAGGCAATTAAAATAACTTTCTCTGTTTCTATTTGTTTTGCTATCTCTATTGCAATTAATCCGCCAAAAGAAAGCCCTATCAATATTGGCTTGACTGATTTTATTTGGTCAAGTAGGCGTGTTGCATATTGCTCAATCGTTTCCCTGTCCTTTGGTTCAATTCATTTTACAAAGGTTGTTGAGTAGTTGGAGAAGTCAAGTTGCTGAAAAACTCTTTCATCTGCTCCAAGTCCGCTGAATATGCATAGTTCTTTTGGAAGGTTCATATTTGTCCTAAATAAAGAATAAAAGGTCAATTAGACTTCTGAAGAAACAGAAGCAATTATTTTTGTGGTATCAAACATAAAATTTAGCACATGACAAAAATAATAACTCTAAAACTAATAACGTGAGTAATGGCGAAAATATGTCAGATTAAAATTGACTATTACACAATAACAGTACTTGAACAGTTCTGACTTTCCACCAGTGTTCTTAGGACACGCTCCAACTTCCACGAAATTACATAAATAGCTTTTTTGCCCGCAGGAGCATCGTCCCGCACCTCAAAATGCCCAACAATGTCCAACGCCCTGCAAGACTGCTCAAAATGACACAGAGCAATACCCAAATCAATATCATCAAAACAACAAAGAGGTGCAAACCTTATGTCGCACCTCTCCGCTATTATTGCTATTATGAATGCTATTTCTATTTCACCTCCTCAAAGTCGACATCTGTAACATCTTCTGCTTCGTCTGAGCCGCTATTGTTGGCTTCGGCATTAGATGCTTGCTCTTGTCCTTGTGCGCCAGCACCTGCTTGAGCAGCGTTTTGGAAGTCTTGCGCTGCATTTTGTAACTCTGTCTCTACTGCTGTTATTGCAGCCTCGATGTTTGCTACATTCTTGCTTGCATGAGCTTCTTTCAGCTTAGTTAATGCACCTTCGATGTTAGCTTTTTTGTCGGCAGGTAGTTTGTCGCCGTACTCCTTCATTTGTTTTTCCACTTGGAAAATCATGTTGTCGGCTTTATTTACGGCATCAGCACCTTTTTTTGCTTCTTCGTCGGCAGTAGCATTAGCCTCTGCTTCGCTTTTCATTCTCTTGATTTCGTCGTCGCTGAGACCCGAAGATGCTTCGATTCTGATGCTTTGCTCCTTACCTGTTGCTTTATCCTTTGCATGAACGTTTAATATGCCGTTTGCATCGATGTCGAATTTCACTTCGATTTGTGGTACTCCCCTTGGTTGCGGAGGTATTCCGTCGAGGTGGAAACGACCGATAGTTTTGTTTCCATTTGCCATTGGACGTTCGCCTTGCAGTACGTGTATTTCTACTGATGGCTGATTGTCTGTTGCTGTCGAGAAAGTCTCGGCTTTCTCGGTAGGGATGGTTGTGTTCGACTCGATAAGTTTGGTGAACACGCCACCCATTGTCTCGATACCCAAAGATAGAGGAGTAACGTCGAGCAATAGAACATCTTTTACCTCGCCTGTAAGCACTCCGCCTTGAATAGCTGCTCCAAGAGCCACAACTTCGTCGGGGTTAACTCCTTTTGATGGAGCTTTGCCGAAGAAAGCCTGTACTTTTTCTTGTACGGCAGGGATACGTGTTGAGCCTCCAACAAGTATAACCTCGTCAATGTCAGATGCTTTAAGACCTGCGTTTTTAAGAGCCTTGCTACAAGGCTCTATGGTTGCATTTATTAGTTTGTCGGCGAGTTGCTCAAACTGAGCTCTGCTAAGAGTTTTAACAAGGTGCTTTGGTATACCGTCGACCGGCATAATATATGGCAAGTTTATTTCTGTAGAAGTAGAAGACGAAAGCTCGATTTTAGCTTTTTCTGCTGCTTCTTTCAGGCGTTGAAGTGCCATAGGGTCTTTGCGTAGGTCGATTCTCTCGTCAGCCAAGAAGCTCTCTGCCAACCAGTCGATAATCACGCGGTCGAAGTCGTCGCCACCAAGGTGGGTATCGCCATCTGTTGATTTTACTTCAAACACACCGTCGCCAAGCTCAAGAATAGATATGTCGAAAGTACCGCCTCCAAGGTCGAATACTGCAATTTTCATATCTCTGTCCATCTTGTCGAGTCCGTATGCCAATGATGCTGCTGTGGGCTCGTTGATAATACGCTTAACAGTTAGTCCGGCAATTTCTCCCGCCTCTTTTGTAGCTTGACGTTGTGAGTCGTTAAAATACGCAGGTACGGTGATAACAGCCTCTGTTACGCTTTGTCCTAAATAGTCTTCGGCAGTTTTTTTCATTTTCTGAAGTACCATCGCCGAGATTTCCTGTGGAGAATATTTCTTGTCGTCGATTACTACACGTGGCACACCGCTTTCGTTTACTACCTCGTAAGCAACTTGACCTGCTTCGTTAGAAATTTCCGAGAAAGTCTCACCCATGAATCTCTTTATAGAGTATATGGTTTTATGAGGGTTGGTGATTGCCTGACGTTTTGCAGGGTCTCCGATTTTGCGTTCGCCGTTATCGACAAATGCCACTATTGAGGGAGTAGTTCTGTGTCCTTCGCTGTTGGCGATTACGACAGGCTCGTTACCCTCCATTACAGACACACAAGAGTTTGTTGTGCCTAAGTCTATTCCAATAATTTTTCCCATGATATTTATTTGTTTTTAATTTTTTATTCTGACCCTATATGTTCAATGTTTGTGCCATTGCATTTTTTTGCGGATTTTGTCATGTTTATGGCTAGAAACAGCCAAAGAGAGGTGACAGAATGACACATTTTCTAATGTAGTGATACAGCGTAAGTGGTGTTACTCTATTCGTTTTGCTAGGTCTGCCAATGATATTTTCCCCTCGTAAATGGCTTTACCTATGATGATGCCCTTTACTTTTTGAGCGATGAGTTTGTCCACGTCGTCGAGTGTTGTTACGCCACCGCTTGCTATTACTTCTATTTCGGGGAAAGTCTCCAAGAGGTGTGCGTATAGTTCTAGGTTTGTACCCATCAGCATTCCGTCTTTTTCTATGTCTGTGGATATGACTTTGCGTAGTCCTTTATTATAGTAGTCTGCTAGAAACTCGTCTATATGTAGGTCGGTTTCCTCTTGCCACCCTGCTACGGCGATTTTCATATCGTTTACGTCTGCACCTATTATAATTTTGTCTGCTCCAAACTCTTGCGCCCATTGCAAGACTGTTTTGGGTGAGTTCACTGCGATGCTACCACATGTTACCATCCTTGCTCCGCTGTCGAGTGCGAGTGAAATATCGGCTTTGCTTTTTATACCGCCTCCAAAATCGATAATGAGAGAAGTATTGTTGGCGATGTTTTCTAGGGTTTTATGGTTTACTATTGATTTTGACTTAGCACCGTCTAAGTCTACGAGGTGCAATCTTTTTATCCCTGATGCTTCAAATTCTTTAGCCACTTCCAAAGGATTTGAATTGTAAACTTTTTTATTATTATAATCTCCTTTTGAAAGACGAACACATTTACCGTCTATAATATCAATTGCTGGAATAATCTCTGTCATTTTTCTATTTTGACCGTAAAATTACAAATTCCGAGTGCAAAATAGACTTTTGAAGTGACAAATGTTGAAATTGTTGATAAAAAACTCTGCGAGGAGTGTTTGAAAATTTTTCCCATTTTTAACCTACGGCGAAATCCGAATCTAAACATTGACTTTGGGCTTAGCTTCAGACCAATAAAAAAAGCTGAAACTTTTTGAGTCTCAGCTTTTTATGATGCGGAGAGAGAGGGATTCGAACCCCCGGTACCTCGCGGTACAACGGTTTTCAAGACCGCCGCAATCGACCACTCTGCCATCTCTCCTTTGCGCTGCAAATGTATATTATTTTCTCCAAATCCGCAAAAAACTTGAACTTTTTTTCTCAAAGTGTTGTGTGTTTGGAATTTATTTGTCATTTTCGCACAGTCGTTTCAATTTAGTATGGTGACAACGGTATTATTAGGTAAAACGTTTTATTAATATTAATTTATTTGATTATGAACAAGTCAGAATTAATCGACGCTATTGCGGAGAAAGCAGGTTTAACTAAAGCAGACTCTAAGAAAGCTCTTGATGCCTTTATGAGTGTAGTAGCAAAAACACTTAAGAAAGGTGACAAAATTGCCTTAGTAGGCTTTGGAACTTTCTCAGTATCTAAGAGAAGTGCAAGAAATGGTAGAAACCCACAAACAGGTGCGACTATCAAGATTGCTGCTAAAAAAGTTGCTAAATTTAAAGCAGGTGCAGAGTTAGCTGCTGCGGTAAACTAATTTTTAGTTAGATGAAGAGTTAAGGCTGTCACTTAATTGTGATGGTCTTTTTTTGTATAATTAATTTTGTAAATTGTACCTTTGACCACATATAATATAAAACAAGATGCCAACTACATCACACAGGGGAGACATGATGCCAAGCTCTCCGATACGAAAACTTGTACCACTTGCCAACAAGGCAAAAGAAAGGGGGATTAAAGTATATCACCTAAATATAGGTCAGCCGGATTTGCCAACTCCGAAGTCTGCAATAGATGCCATACGCAACATCGACAGGGAGATTCTTGAATATTCACCGAGTGACGGAATATTATCCTTAAGAGAAAAACTGGCTGTTTACTATAACAGGTTTAATATAAATGTGTCCGTAAACGACATAATAGTAACCTCCGGAGGGAGTGAGGCGGTTACATTTGCGTTTATGTCGTGTCTCGATCCAGGAGATGAGATAATAGTGCCTGAACCGGCATATGCGAACTACGAGGCGTTTGCGATTGTGGCAGGAGCAGTGATAAAGCCTTTGCCTACAAGGATTGAAGATGGTTTTGCTCTTCCGCCGATAGAAGAATTTGAGAAACTTATCAGTCCGAAAACAAAGGGTATTATGATATGCAATCCCAACAATCCTACGGGCTACCTTTATACGAAGCAGGAAATGAACGCCATCAGAGATTTGGTTTTGAAGCATGATTTGTATTTATTTTCTGATGAGGTATATAGGGAGTTTTGTTATACGGGAGCACCGTATATATCGGCCTTTCACCTTGAAGGCATAGAACAGAATGTCGTGCTGATAGATTCCGTTTCAAAGAGGTATAGTGAATGTGGAATTAGGGTTGGTGCCTTGATAAGCAAAAACTCTAATGTCAGGCGTAACGTAATGAAGTTTTGTCAGGCGCGACTTAGTCCGCCACTGATTGGGCAAATAGCAGCAGAGGCATCTTTAGAAAATACTGATGACTATTTGATGGACTCCTACAATGAATATGTGCAGCGTCGTAAATGCCTGATTGATGGTCTGAACCGTATTGACGGCGTGTATTCGCCAATACCGATGGGGGCATTTTACACAGTGGCAAGGCTGCCTGTTGACAATTCGGATAAATTTTGCGAATGGCTACTTTCCGATTTCAGCTATGAGGGAGAGACGATATTTTTGGCTCCAGCATCGGGGTTTTATACGACTCCTAATCATGGGACTAATGAGGTTAGAATTGCCTATGTCTTAAATAAAAACGACCTCATTAAATCCCTTAAGATATTAGAAGAAGCATTGAAAGTGTATCCCAATACGATTTATACGAATGGACATTAAACTGTATTCCGAAATGCAGGAAGTAATTCTTCCTAGCATTTCATTTTGATAATCAGTATATTATTATCGTCATCCGCCTTGCACCTATGCGTTTATTTTGCATGAGTAAGATTAAAAATCAGGGGCATTGTTAAATAATGTTGATAAACTATTTCTAATTACTTTGATATTTGCGATTTAGGCACCTTCTTTTTATTATCTTTGTGTGATTTATGTACGATAAATGAATTGGAATAAAATAAAGCAAATCATAAGTCGCAGGTACAATCTCATTATACAAAAAGAAAGTACCTTCGACATTGAAAGAACCGTCAAGTTTTCGGGGCTACACGTTGCTGTTGCGGGATTGTTGTTTTTTGTTTTGATCATTATACTCACGGTCTTCCTCATAAAATATCAGAGTATGCTTAATTACTTTGACGGGGTTAAGGTTTCTAACCTAAGAGATCAGTTAATATTATATCACCAAAAGATTGACGAGCTTGAAAATAGTATTATCGCCCGCGACAACAAGATGCAGAGCATAATGTTGGTTTTGAGCGATGATATTGACAGCACCATCACCTCCCCCGATGTATTGAAGAATATTAAAGCTACATACGGCATTAATGACTCCACAACGAAGGTTAATGAAAATACGCCACCAATGAATATTGGCAGAGGCATACCAGATTTGCATGAAGTTGGTGGTTTGGATAGCTTATCAGCACAATATGGCAGGCATACTTATTTATCGAATATAGTTACATCGAGTAATAAGGTAGTTCCCTATATGATACCTCCTGTATCGGGTTATGTATCTGCCGGTTTTGACCCATCTAGGGAGCATTATGCCATCGATGTTGTGGCGGAGAATGGGAATGTAAATGTGGTATCGGTGGCTGACGGGACAGTCATAAATTCCGACTACACACTTCAGACAGGACATGTGTTGTACATTCAGCATCAGAATAACTTGATATCTGTGTATAAACACAATAAAGGGGCTTTGAAAAAAGTTGGAGACAAGGTTAAGCAAGGCGAGTTAATAGCCATCCTTGGTAATTCAGGTGAGCTGACAACCGGACCGCATCTTCACTTTGAGTTATGGCTGGATGGCGACCCAATTAACCCCGCGCATTATTTGAATTTTGAAAGATAGAATTTAAATATGTCCGAACTCAAGAATATAGCCATACTCGGCTCGACAGGCTCAATTGGCACACAGACATTGGAAGTTGTGAGGGAGCATCCTGAGCTCTTCAAAGTTGAAGTTCTTACTGCCAACACTAGTACCGATTTGTTGATTTCGCAAGCCAAAGAATTTAAGCCGAACTGTGTTGTTATTGCCGACGACTCTCTTTACACAAAAGTCAATGATGCTTTGTTTGACGACGACATAAAAGTATATGCTGGAGCGGATGCACTTTGTCAGGTTGTTGCGATGGACTGTGTGGATGTTGTACTTACTGCAATGGTTGGAGTGGCAGGTTTAAGACCGACAATCAGTGCTATTGAAGCAAAAAAGGACATTGCCTTGGCAAACAAGGAGACCCTGGTTGTGGCGGGGCATATAATAATGCAACTTGCCATCGACAACAATGTGAACATAATACCCGTCGATTCAGAGCATTCGGCAATATTTCAGTGTTTGGTAGGTGAACATTTCAATAGAATATCAAAACTTATTCTCACTGCTTCGGGAGGTCCTTTCAAGGACAGACCTGCTACATCTTTTGCGGATATAACCTTAGAGGAAGCTCTCAGACACCCCAATTGGGACATGGGCAATAAAATCACTATCGACTCTGCAACGATGATGAATAAGGGCCTTGAGGTGATAGAGGCAAAATGGCTATTTTCTGTTGAAGCCAACAATATAGAAGTTGTTGTTCATCCTCAGAGTATAGTTCATTCGGCGGTACAGTTTGAGGATAACTCCGTAAAAGCACAGTTGGGACTGCCTGACATGAAGCTACCCATTCAATATGCATTGTCATTTCCTAAGCGGGAGAAGCTGAATACTCCCGAGTTTAGTTTTTTCGAGTATCCGTCGTTGACATTTGAGAAGCCCGACATGGAAAAATTTCGCTGTTTGGCTTTGGCGTTTGAGGCTTTGCAACGTGGAGGAAGTGCTCCTTGCGTACTAAATGGGGCGAACGAAATGGCTGTGGCTGAATTTTTGCGGGGTAAAATAGCTTTCAATGCCCTTCCGGATGTTATAGAGATAGCGTTGAATACGATACCGCAGCTTGAAAATCCCTCATTAAATGAGTGTTTAGAGCTTGACGAGGAAGCAAGAAAATTAATAAAAACGATAATAAAATAGTAGAATGGATATTTTGATGAGAGTTGTTCAGCTCATTGTTAGTTTGTCGATATTGGTGATAATACATGAGTTAGGGCATTTTATGTTTGCCAAGTTATTTAAGTGCAGGGTAGAGAAGTTCTACTTGTTCTTTGACCCATGGTTTTCCTTGTTCAAAAAGAAAATTGGCGATACCGAATATGGGGTAGGTTGGCTACCTTTGGGGGGATATGTCAAGATTTCGGGAATGATTGATGAGTCTATGGATAAGGAGCAGATGAAACAGGAGCCTAAGGCATGGGAGTTTCGCTCCAAACCTGCCTATCAGCGTCTGCTGATTATGCTTGGCGGGGTGTTGATGAATGTTGTTGGAGCAAGTATAATATACATAGGTATAAGCTACCACTATGGAGAGACTTTTCTTGCCAATGAAGATGCTAAATATGGAGTTGTAGCAACAGAAGATGCTCAAGATGTAGGGTTTATGAATGGTGATAAGATTGTTAGCATAGATGGTAAAGTTCCATATAAATTCTTTGAATCTTCGTCCTTAATAATATTGAATAACGCAAAGTCAGTAGTGGTTGACCGCAATGGCTCCAATGTTACGGTTGACATATCTGATGATGCTCATGCTAAACTTGCCAATGCCGGTGTACCTCTTTTCGATATGCGAGTTAAGGCTGATTTTGCCATTGCTGATTTAGTCAAGGGCTCGGCGGCAGAGACTGCAGGAGTAGAAAAGGGCGATGTCTTTGTTAGTCTTGATGGTCGGCAGTTTGAGTACTATGATGAGTTTAAGAATTATGTAGAGGGACATGCAGGAAAAACTGTTTCCATGGGGCTTAGTCGTAATGGAGAGACTAAGACTATTGACGTACGGGTGAGCGACGAGGGAATGTTGGGCATACAACCGAAACTGAGTGGTGTAGAAGACTTTAAATTCACAACGGTGAAGTATTCATTTTTGGAGTCTATCCCCAATGGTTTTATTCTTGCGGGCAATAAAATATCAATGTATGTAAAGAGTCTGGGATTACTATTCAAGCCCAAGATGAATGCAGCTAAGAATCTGGGAGGTTTTGGAACACTTGCAAAAATGTTTCCCACCTCGTGGGATTGGCAGATATTTTGGAATATCACGGCGTTTCTATCTGTTATCTTGGCAGTTATGAACCTATTGCCGATTCCTGGACTTGATGGGGGACACGTTATGTTTGTCCTTTATGAAATGATTACCGGCAGAAAACCTGGTGACAAGTTTATGGAGTATGCCATTACGGCAGGCTTTATATTCCTGATAGCCTTACTATTATTTGCCAATGGGAATGATATTTATAAAGCGATAACAGGAAAATAGGATAAACACTAAAAGATTTGAGATATGAAGAAAAGCTTTGAAGTCGTAGCAGCATTATTAGTTATTAGTTCTTTTCTTTTTTCTTGTCATAAAAAAGAAGGGAATGCAGATTATAAACCCTCTCCAGTGGGGCAATATAGCGAATTAAGCATTGTAATTCCTACCAACTATTGGGAAGGAGCATTGGGCAATGAGCTAAGAACCATTTTTTCCGAAGATGTTCCATTTCTTCCTCAGAGTGAGCCGATGTTTGACATTAGTCAGATACCTCCACTTATTTTTAAGGATGCTTTTCTTAAAACGCGGAATGTGCTTGTTGTTCAGATTGACCCAAAATACACCGAGCCGATGATAGCAACAGCGAATGACGTATTTGCAAGACCGCAGTCTCTTGCCTATCTAAATGCAGATTCACCTGCGGCGGCAATAGAATATATTAAAACTGGAGCCGACATTGTCATCGATTATTTCTTGACTAGAAACAGGGATGCACAAATAGAAACTAATAAAAGTTTTAACGACATAAGGCTGGAAGATGCTGTTAAGAAGATGTTCGATATTGACATAACGGCAAGGTCGGGATATCGATTGGCGAATTTGCCCGAGAAAAGCAATGATTTTATGTGGCTAGATTTCAATGGGTCTTTAGCTCATTTGGGATTATTTATATATACCTACCCCTACACAAATCAGGAAATGTTCTCAAAAGCAGCAATAATAGAAAAGCGTAATGAACTTTTACAAAAGTATGTTGGTGGCGAAAAGGATGGCTCGTATATGACAACGGAGGTTCAGCTGCAGCCAAGTCTTGACACTATTGACTTCAAGGGCAGTTATGCGGTGGAGATGAGAGGGTTATGGAAGATGCATAATGATTTTCTCGGAGGTCCGTTTGTGAGTCTCACGGTTTTGGATGAGAAAAAAACGCGTTTGGTAACTGTCGAGGGCTTTGTGTCTGCCCACGCAGCCGAGAAGCGAGATTATATGCGTCAGCTCGAAGCAATTGTCTATAGCCTTTCTTTGGAAGATGCCGCTACTGTTGTTGCTGACGAGGAGTAATAGTAAACTGAAAGAATGAGTTTATTCACATGAGTATTGATATATTTATTGTATATCATTCTAATTGTTATATCTTTGTCAAATGCAATTTAATAAATTGTTTAGCATTAAAATAAAAATTGAAGACGATGAATATATTGGTATTAGGAATGCTTGGTGCACCGGAGATGATAGGAATAGGATTACTAGTTTTATTGCTGTTTGGAGGGCGTAAGATTCCAGAATTGATGAAAGGTTTGGGCAAAGGGATGAAGGAGTTCAAGAAAGCATCCAATGAAGACGATGATGATGTAAAATCTGAAAAAATCGAAAAAGAATAGATTATCACCATTCCTTGCTATACCTAAGGAAAGAGACATTGAAATATGGATAAAACTGCCACAAAAAAATCTTTTGTAGACAGGTTTCTGGGAGCTGTTGAAAAAGCAGGAAATGCTTTGCCTCACCCTGCCACCTTGTTTGTTATATTAGCCTTAGTGGTTGTATTGTTGAGTGCCTTACTCAGCTGGCTGGGTGTCAATGTTCCCAATCCCGACCCTAATGCTTCTTCTGAAGATAAGGTCATAGCAGTCAGAAGTTTATTTTCTCGTGAGGGCTTAAGTTTCATAATGACAAAGACGGTGACCAACTTCACAAACTTTGCACCACTGGGGACAGTGCTAGTTGCTTTGTTAGGTATTGGAGTAGCAGAAGGTTCCGGTCTAATCGGGGCAGTGTTGCGGACTATCGTACTTAAATCCCCCGAACGTTTGCTTACTTTCGTCGTTGTATTTGCAGGAGTTATCTCCAATACTGCCAGTGAAGTTGGCTACGTACTTCTCGTACCTCTTGCTGCGGTTATCTTTTTAGCGGCGGGGAAGCATCCTTTGGCAGGTCTAGCGGCTGCATTTGCAGGAGTATCCGGAGGATATAGTGCAAACTTGCTGCTGGGAACTATCGACCCACTATTGGCAGGGATATCTGAAGAAGCTGCTAAGATTGTCGACCCCACATACAATATCAATGTGGCTTGCAACTACTTTTTTATGTTTATATCCACATTTCTCATTGCCGCATTGGGAACATTTGTAACCGAGAAGATAGTGATTCCCAAGTTGGGACTTTACGAGGGAGAAGTTGAGCCCGAGAAGATAGAACGATTATCGAGTCAGGAAAAACGGGGTATGCTGTATGCAGGAATCTCAATACTTATTATGGTGGGCTTGCTGTTGATAGGTTTACTTCCTGAGGATGGAGTATTGAGAGGAGAAGGAGGGAGTATATTGAAATCTCCATTTATGGGAGGCATTGTTACCTTGATATTTGTGGTGGCGGCAGTTGCCGGAATCGCTTATGGCGTCGGAGCTAGGACGATGAAAAACGATACCGATGTTATGAACAGCATGGCGAACTCGATGAAATCGCTGGGTGCGTATATTGTACTTGTATTTTTTGCCGCTCAGTTTGTAGAGTACTTTAAATGGACAAATATCGGACTAGTCACGGCAGTCAAAGGAGCCGACCTGTTGGTTGCCGTCAATCTGAAAGGAGTGCCTTTGATGATAGGTTTTATTCTGGTGGTAGCAATGATAAATCTTGTAATGGGCTCTGCTTCTGCAAAGTGGACACTCTTGGCTCCTGTTTTTATACCAATGTTTATGATGTTGCCCGAAGGATACTCGCCCGAATTTACTCAGTTAGTGTATAGAATAGGAGACTCGACGACAAATATCATATCTCCGATGATGAGTTATTTTGCTCTTATTGTCGTTTTCATTCAGAAATATCAGAAAGATGCAGGCATAGGCACAGTCATATCTCTGATGCTGCCCTACTCCATAGTGTTTTTTATAGGCTGGAGCATCTTGTTGATAATATGGATGTTATTGGGATTACCTATTGGTCCCGACTCTCCATTGCATTATCCAAATTAAACTCGACGGCAGCCTTAATTTAGCAGACCCATATAGTCGCCTTCAGTAGAGAAGTTCTCTTCCAGTTTTATAGACTTATTTTTAAGGATATACGTTTTGTGAGGGAATTTTTCGACCAGAGCATGAGCGTGAGTTGCCACAACTACTGTCTTGCCTGTGCTGTTGAGTCTCTCTAGGAGTTTGATAATATTCTCGGCATTTTGAGGGTCTAGTTGTGCAGTAGGTTCATCTGCCAATATTATCTCAGGTTCATTGAGAATTGCTCTTGCGATACATATTCGCTGTTGCTCGCCACCCGATAATTCGTGGGGCATGCGAGTACGCATTTTTTCCATTTCCACAGTGTGAAGGACTTCCATTATGCGTTGTGTAATTTTATTTTTATCCGTCCAGCCTGTGGATTTAAGCACAAAATCGAGATTTTTCTCCACGTTTCGGTCTGTCAGCAGCTTATAATCTTGAAACACAATACCGAGCCTACGTCGTAAATAAGGTATTTCTTTAGGTTTAATGGTAGACAAGTCGAACTCTGCTACTTTAAGTTTACCTTTCTGTGGTAATATTTCTGCGCATATGGATTTTATAAGTGTGCTTTTTCCTGCCCCTACGGCACCCACAAGATAAACAAATTCGCTTTTATATATTTCGAGGTCGTCAATGTCTAAAACCAACTGCTCTTGACGGTGTAGCGAACACTCTGTAAAAGAAATTACGGATTTTCCTATCATTATTTTAAGATATGAACAAATGCTGTTAACAAAATATCAAAGTACCAATTTCTCAGTGTGGGTACAATGAATTATCTTCGCAAAGATATAAAAGTTTATAAATCAAGGAAGCTACTTTTTATCGATTTATTATTGATATTTGTATTATGCGAGTAAAATACTTGAATATGAGGTGGATATGTTTGTCGTTCACGATGTTGGCATTGGTCACTTATGCCCAAAAAACCAGTCAGGTCGGATCTTTTGATGAAGAGTATGATTTGGCTTTAGAGCTTTACGAGAAAGGGGTGTATGGCAGTGCTTTCGATAAGTTTGAAATCCTAAACAACAAAGGGCAATGGAGGGATTACCACATTGACAGAGCTAAAGATGTTGAGTTTTACTTGGCAGCATCGAAGTTTAAACAAAATCCAGCTGTTGGGGCTGCCGGCTTGATGGAGTTTGTGGAAAAAAATCCAAACTCTCTCAAAGCCAACTCTGCAAAGTTTATTCTTGGCGAGTATTATCTTGATAATGAGCAGTATTCTAATGCTTTGAATTATCTGAAATCAGTAGATCCATCTTTGCTCGACAAGGGAGATATAGACAAATATCAGTATAAATTGGCATATTCACACTTCAACAACGAGCAGTATGACGAAGCAGGTACTATATTTTCGCGGCTGAAAGACAAAAAAACGATTTATCAAAATCCTTCTGCCTACTACTGGGGCTATGTCAATTACTATAACGGTAAATACGAGACAGCATTACAAGAATTTCAGAAGCTGGAAAATGAAAAAGGATTTGACAAAGCCATACCCTACTATATAACGCAAATTTACTTTAAGCAGGAAAAATATGACATGACTATTGATAAGGCAAAATCTTTGCTTGCTTCTGCCGACGATTTGCAAAAGCAGGAGCTGCAGAAGATTTTGGGAGTCTCTTATTTTAAGACAGGAAATTATGATGAGGCATTGCGATATTTAAACAGCTTTGAGCGGAGCGGAGGGCTGATGGGCGATGGCGAGAACTACGCCAAAGCATATTGTTTGTATCATCAAGGCAATTATGCTGCAGCCATTCCATATTTTGAGAAGGCTAGCAACACCGACAGTGAAATATCTCAGAATGCCTATTACCATTTGGCAAGCAGCTATTTGAAGCAGAATAAAAAAGAAGAAGCATTGATGGCGTTCGGCGAGGCTTCCAAGATGAATTACAATAGTGCCATACGAGAGGAGGCTCTATTCAATGTTGCAAAGCTGAGCTGGGACACTGGCTACTCTCCTTTCGACGAGAATATCAAAGCCATACAGACATATCTGCAAGACTATCCTAGCGGTGTTCATAAAGACGAGGCATATGAATATCTGACACAAGCATTTCTGAGTGCCAACGACTACGACAAAGCTTTGGATGCCATCGGCAAGATGAGTACGAAGTCGCCCGAAGTGATAAAGATAGCACAACAGATATACTACAATAAAGGAGTAAATCTCTTCAACGACCATCAATATGTTGGTGCAATTGGTAGTTTCAACAATGCTATTCAGCAGGGGACAAGTGACACACAATACCGGCTTTTGTCTCGGTATTGGAAAGCAGAGGCATACTATAAACTTGGCGATTTCAAGACCGCCAATCAGTCCTTACAGCAGTTTTACAGGACAGAGGGAGCAAAAGTGAGTGATGTGTACACCCCGTCTCAATATACACAGGGCTACTTATCCTATAATCTAGGTAATTACTCCGATGCACTTAATGCTTTTCTCCGCTATATCAATGCTAAGGACCCTGAGCCTACAAAGGTTAGTGATGCCTACAACAGAGTCGGCGACTCTTATTATCAGCAAGAATTTTATGACGACGCCTTAGTCTACTATCAGGAGAGTTTGAAAGCCGGGAAACATGAGCCTGATTATGCAAGCTATATGATTGCAATGTGCTATGGCAGAAAGAATGACCAGAAGACAAAACAAAGTTCTCTCACAAATTTTATGAATAAATATCCGAACTCAACCTATGTTGATGACGCTGTTTATGAGCTGGGGCTATCATTTGAAAAAGATAACAACTTGACTGCTGCCAAGGCATATTACAATATCATATTAAGCAAATATAAGGATAGTGAGTACTATCGGAAGGTATTGTTGAAGATGGGGCTTTATTATTTCAGAGAGCGTGATTACGAGCTTGCTGCAGATTATTATAAGCAGGTTGTCAACGAATATCCTAATTCCGACGAGGCAAAAGAAGCTATGGAAGGCTTGAAAAGAGCTTATATGTTCAACGGCACGGTCGATAAATTTGTAGTATTTTCTGAATCTGTCTATGGAACACGAGTGTCGGCAAGCGAGCAAGACTCAATGACCTTCAGGTCTGCCGAGAGGCTCTTTCTCGATCAATCCGAAGGAGCAATGTCAGCAATGGATAATTACCTTAGTCAGTATTCCGAAGGGGCTTTTGTTCTTGATGCCAATTACTACATGGGAGAGTTGTTGTATGCAAAAAAGGACTATACCGAGGCATTGAAATATTACAAAACCGTGGCATCTTTTTCTGCCAATGAATATACAGAATCGTCTTTGATGAAATGTGCAGAACTGAACCATTCGTTTGGCAACTACACAGAAGCCGAGAAATATTATGACCAGGTGTTGTGGTCGCCGTCGTCGAAGTGGCTTAAACTCACTGCCCAGATAGGATTTATGTATAATTCCTTCAATTTGAAAAAATATGATGTTTCGATAAATACGGGACGAGAAGCCTTGAAAAGTGAAATTCTCAATCAGAAACAAAAGGAAGAAATAGAAGCCAATATCGGCATGTGCTACTACGAAAAAGGAGAATACCCGAGTGCTACCAAATTCTTCGGCACTTTAGCAGAAAGACCAAAAACGGAAGTTGGCGCACGAGCGAAATATCTGCTTGCCGATATAAAAGTTAAGCAGAATGACAAAGCAGGCGCAGAAAAGGACTTGCTGGAACTGATTGGTAGCGGCACTTCGCATAAATATTGGCTCGGTAAGGCATTCCTCCTACTCTCCGATATCTATACCCAAAAAGGAGAGACTTTTCAGGCAAAACACACACTGCAAAGTCTGGTTAACAACTACACAATCTTAGATGACGGTATTGTAGAAAGTGCAAATAAGAAATTGAAAGAAATAGAAACTGCCCTCGATACTGTTAGCAACAAGCAAGGTACTATGGAGATTAATGTGGGCGAATAATGATTTGGAAATTGAAAAATAAAGAAATGCATAAACTCATTTTTAAAATAATACTTACCTGCATTTTTGTACTTGCAGTACAGAGGCTTGAGGCTCAGTCTGATAAGCGGGAAATTGAGAAACAAGTAGAGGTTGTCAAAGATTATAAACCTGAGGCTATTGAGGTCATTAAAATCGACAGCTATCCCAATATTGAGAAGGGCAGTGCTAAGCCCAAAAGTTTTGATTATCAGATTAATGCTGTTCCCTACACCTCTGCTGAGGGCTCTATCAACCCCATTGCACCTGCCAAAATGTCAGGACTTCCGAGTGATAAAGGAAACTATGGATACGTAAAAGCAGGATTCGGCAACTATACAACACCCTATGGCGAAATATTCCTAAACACAAAACCAAGTGATAAATCCAAGTTTTTGTTTGGCCTGTATGCCAAGCATTTATCTTCGTCGGGTGATATAGATTTGATTGACGGACCAAAAGTTGAATCTAACTCTAGCCATAACAATGCTAATATCTTTGGGAAATACATTGGCGACAAGATGTATGCCCGCTTGTCGCTAGATTTTGATAGAGACAGGATAGACTACTACGGCTGGTCTAACAGCCTGCATGAAACTTTGTTGCCCTCGATTAGTGCAAGTAACGATGACATTCTCAATATCAATAAAAATATCTTTACATCCTATGGAGCGTCTTTCTTGTTGGGTAATAGTCTCTTGCAAAAAGAAAACTTGGTTTATGAAATAGATATGGGCATTCATATGCTAGATTTCTATTCTGGGCAGTCGGAGTTGCACTCAAAAATAAGAGCAGACCTAAACTACAACATGGATGCTTTTGTTTTGGGGGCAAAGCTTGGTTTTGAAAATGCAGGGATGAAAGATGTTCTCGGAGATTTGCCAACAACAAGTTCAGCAATTTCACCTGAGTTCAAGAATAATAAATCGACATTATCCTTTAGTCCATATTTTAAAATGAATAGAGACAAAATCAATATTTATTTAGGTATAAATACGGCTTTTAATTTTGGTAATTCTGATATTGATACGGTATATGCCTCCGACGTGAGTTATTCGGATTTCTTTATTGCTCCCGACATCAGAATTTCGTGGAGAGCAGACGACAATTTTATTCTTAATGCACGATTGAGTGGAGAGCAGACTTTTGGATATATGGGCGGCATGGTCAAGAATATGCCCTACCTCGCCCCATCTCAGATATTTTATGCACCCAATACAAGCAGGTATTTTGCTGAAATTGGAGGCTCAGTAGATATAACTAGTCAACTGGAAGCAAGGCTAAATCTGAACTACTCAATTTATACCGATAAAGCACAGTATGTGTTTGGTGCAGATTCAACATCTGTTGCAGGATTGAGGACTTTCTCATTAGAGAGCGACGACTTCAATAATTTCCAAGTTGACTTTCAGCTGAATTATCAATTCTCCGATGCTCTGCAATTGTCGGGGGGAATACAGTTTGTGAGTAGCTCAGGAGACATTTTTGATAAAGATGCCTATAATCCGAATTTGACACTTATTTTCTCCGGAAGATACAGCAAAAATGGAATTTATGTTTCGCCGCAGTTTAGATTTATCGATGTAGGAACGGCTTATGCTTACAACTATACATCTACAGCTACAAAATATAAAGAGTTAGACCTCGATAATATACTCGATTTGAGTGTTGAAGGAGGATATGAAATAATGAAAAATCTATCGATTTTTTGCAGGCTTAATAATCTTCTTTTTCAAGATTATGAGTTTTGGTATGGATACACTAAGCAGTCGTTCAACGGATTGTTAGGAATGTCTTATGTCTTTTAAATAAAAAGGAAATGACCATTGATGAGAATAGGATACTACACATAATAAATCCTCGTTCAGGCGGAGCCGGCAGCGTTGGGTCTGTATTGAAAAAACTGGGCGACAAATATCCAAACAGTAGAATAGTACTTTCTGAGTATAAAGGACACATCTCAAAATTGGTAAAAAAGAATATTGATAAGGTCGACGTATTCGTTGCTATCGGTGGCGATGGAACTATCAACGAGTTGGCAAGCAGTTTGGTAAATGCCGATAAATTGATGGGAGTTATTCCTTTGGGCTCGGGTAATGGCTTTGCTAAAGAATTTGGTTTCACCCGCTCCATCGACAGCGTTATGAAGAGTGCCATGAAAAACTCTTTTATTGAAGTGGATGTTCTGAAACTCAATGATAAATTTTGCATCAACGTAGCAGGTAACGGTATTGACAGCGTTGTGGCAGATGCATTTGCAGGCGGAAATCAGAGAGGTATACAAGGTTATGTAAAATACTTCCTTAAATCGGAAGACAAGTTCAATCCTTTTGATGTAGAGATTCGAGACTCAAAAGGTGAAATCTTGTATAAGGATAAAAATCTTGTTCTTGCTATTGCCAACGGCAGTCAGTATGGAAATAATGCCTTTGTCGCTCCCTATGCTAATCCTACAGACCAATCTTATTCCTTGGTACTGCTGAAAAACATCCCCAGAATACAGCTCCCTTTTTACATTACGATGATGTTTACAAAGAGTCTGCGAGCCGACAGAAACCTTAAATACCTAGACTTGTCTGACTCTGTTGTGATAAAAACCTCACAAGATATTTGGCAAATAGACGGGGAAGTAGAAATATTTGAAGAGGAGGTGAATGTGTCCATGCTGCCCAAAGCTCTGAAGGTGGTGAGAACACCAAAATGCAGATATTGAAGGAATAGATAAAACAGAGAGCAGTACTGTTATAGACTACTAACTTTCAGCCAACAACTGAAAATATAGATGAAAAGGTATGTCAGATAATATAAGTAAATATGAGGAGTTGCAGATTAGACTCGACTCTCTTTTAAAAAAACAAGTTGAATTTTCGCAGGAAATAAACCAACTGAAAATAGAGCTAAATAGGCTGAAAATTAGCGAAATGGAAAATGCTATTTCAGAGCCTTCTGTGCCTATACTACCAGCTCTACCGACCCTTCCGCCAGTAGACCCCCCAACAAGAACATACACAGTGCCGCAGGATTTAGAAAAATCGACTGCTAATGAGAAAAATGCGAAATCGGGCTTACATGCCAAATCTAATCTCGAAAAATTTATTGGTGAAAACCTAATCAGCAAAATTGGAGTTGTCATAACAATAATTGGGGTTGCCATCGGTGCAAAATACGCCATCGACAACGAGATGATTAACCCTTTGACACGTATTGTGTTGGGATATTTGTTTGGAATAGGAATGTTCCTTGTTGCCCTAAGGCTCAAAAAAAACTACGAGAATTTTAGTGCTGTCCTGATGAGTGGAGCAATGGCAATAATGTACTTTATAACATTTTTTGCATACGACTTTTATGCTCTGTTTCCTCAAATCATCGCGTTCTTACTGATGCTTATATTTACGGTATTTACGGTGTTTGCAGCCCTTCAATACAACCGTCAGATTATTGCCCATCTCGGCTTGGTGGGTGCCTATGCAGTTCCTTTATTGCTAAGCAACAACAGCGGAGATATTGTGATTATGTTCTCTTACATGGCATGCATTAATGTCGGCATTCTCGTATTAAGTTTTATGAGAAACTGGAAAGCTCTGCTTTATTCTTCTTTCGCGATAACATGGTTGGTGTACATGACGTGGTATTTTGAAGATTTTGATTTCCAAGATAACATAGGAGTGCCCATAAGCTTTCTTACTATATTCTTTGTTATATTTTATGTGGCATCTCTTGCATATAAACTCTTGCAAAAAGAAAAAATTAGTAGGGGCGACGTAATCTTGTTGCTACTTAACTCCTTTATTTTCTACGGCTTTGGCTACAACATACTTGTCCAAAATGGCAATGTACAACTTCTAGGCTTATTCACACTTTTCAATGCAGTATTGCACTTTGGAGCAAGTGTGATGATATACAGGCATAAACTTGCCGACAGAAATCTGTTTTATTTGGTCTCCGGACTGGTTTTGATATTTATTACTATTGCTATTCCTGTTCAACTCGATGGCAATTGGGTTACTATGATGTGGGCAGGCGAGGCGGCTTTGTTATTCTGGCTTGGCAGAACTAAAAATATAGGCTTTTATGAGAAACTCTCCTATCCTCTTATGCTTCTGGCGACAGTGAGTTTGATGCAGGATTGGTCTTTGGGATACAGCCGGTATTATTTTTATGAAGATTTTAGTATGACACCAATATTTAATACTTACTTTCTCAATTCCTTAATGCTTATAGCGGCATTCGGATTTATAAACTTCCTGAATCGCTGCAAAAAATACTCTCGCATATCCGATGCCAATAATCGCTTTCGGAGATTTATGTCCTTTGCTATGCCCGCAGTGCTGATAGGCTTAATTTACTTCTCATTTTATTTGGAAATTACTCATTACTTCGATGCCCTATTTAAGAAAGGCACAATACTCACTTTGGGTAATTTGGAAGATACCGTTTGGGGCTATGACCTTACACATTTTAAAAACGTGTGGCTGATAAACTATTCTCTAGTATTCTTTTCGTTGTTGGCATTTGTAAACTTCAAGAGATTTAAAAACAAAAACCTCGGCGCTGTCAATTTGATACTGATTACAATATCCTTGTTTATATTTTTAGTGTTTGGATTATTTGTCTTGAGTGAGCTTCAAGATAGTTATTTAACGCAGGATTTAGCGCCATACTTCCATGTGGGAATTATAAATATATTGATAAGGTATATTTCTTTTGTATTCGTAGGTTTTGCTGTTTTTGTTTGTCATAAGTATATAAATCAGAAGTTTATGAGCCTTAGGCTAGCTACGGCTTTTGGGATATTACTACATTTCGTTATACTCTGGACTGCTAGTAGCGAGCTAATATATTGGATGAATATGGCAGGCAACTCCCAATCATACAAACTGGGGCTTAGCATACTGTGGGGACTATATTCGTTCTTGTTAATAGCTCTGGGGATTTGGAAGAAGAAGAGATATTTACGTATCGGAGCGATTGTCTTGTTTGGAGTAACCCTAGTTAAACTATTTATTTACGACATTGGACATCTGAATACTATTTCTAAAACGATTGTTTTTGTGATACTTGGTATTCTTCTTCTGAGTATTTCATTTTTATACAACAAATACAAACATATTATTTCCGATGAAGCTGATAATTAAAATATTCTGTTTAGTATCGCTGTCTTACTCAGTGTGCTATGGGCAAATGGATACATACGACTACAAACGCGAGCTGAAAGAAGTATCACAGCAATGGCATAAAATCGTTCTTCCCGATGATATTTTTTCAAAAACTTCTGACTTTTTGTCAGACATTCGGATATACGGGCTTACTGCCGACAACGATACTATTGAGGTGCCTTACATAATTGAATCCGGAGCAAGAATAAATTCTCGTAAAGAAATACGTTTTAACCGGATAAACGAAGTGCATGATAATCAAGGATATTACTATACTTTTGAAATTCCATCTAAAAGCTCTATAGATTATGTAGACTTAGACTTTAACGAACAAAATTTCAACTGGACAGTGGACTGGCAAGGAAGTCAGGACATGAACAAATGGTACACGCTGCTAGATAATTACAGAATGCTGTCTATAAAAAACGAGTCGACAGATTTTCAGTTTACAAAACTAGAGTTTCCTAATTCAAAGTACCGCTATTACAGGCTATTTATAAGGAGCAAGACAGACCCGAAGCTCAGGTCGGCAAGTCTTTGGCAGGAAGAAGCGAGGGAAGCAGAATATAGAACTTACACCCTGCAGCAATTCAGTAAAGAAGCAAATAAACAAAGCAAACAAAGCGAGATAAATATCGAGTTGCAACACGAGGTATTTGTAAATACAATTAAAGTGGATATTGCAGACACCTTCGACTACTATCGTCCTGTGAGCCTTCAGTATTTGGCAGATAGCACCAAAACCGAACAGGGATGGATATATAATTATCGAGGACTGGGCTCGGGAATACTTAGTTCCAAATCCGAGAATAGAATACGCTTTGGCAGCACAAAGGCTAAGAGTCTCAAAATCATAATTTATAATCAGGATAATACCCCTTTAAAAGTGAATACTGTTCATGCAGAAGGATATGTATATAAACTGACAGCTCGTTTTACGAAACTGGAGGCAAAGTACTTTTTGGTATATGGCAGGCAGTACAGCTCCCGCCCCGTTTACGATATAGCTCATTTCTCAGATAAAATTCCTACTTCTGTCGAAGCTCTGAGTTTGGGAGATGAGGTGGCAAAGTTAAAAGATAAAAGTAAGACCACAGACTCGCAATCCGAGCCTCTTATTTCCAACGATGGTTGGTTGTGGGTAGTTATGATTGTTATTATTCTGTTGCTAGGTTTTGCTACACTACAAATGATGAAGAGAAGAGCTTAAAAAAAGCCTCATCTGAAAAAGATAAGGCTTTTCTAGAAATTAAAATCTTAATCCTGAGGTATATACAACACCTGTCCGGGATATATTTTGTCGGGATGCTCCAACATTGGGCGGTTAGCCTCAAAGATTTTGTTGTATGCATTTGCATCACCATAAACCTCCTTAGCAATTTTAGAAAGATAATCCCCTTTCTTCACGGTGTAGAAAATCTTTTCGGGTTCAGGTTCGGGAATTTGGATGGTCTCACGTAGCTCCAAATTAGCTTCGACCTCCGAAATGCCCTCGATATTCCCTGCTGTGGCTATAATCTTCTGCTTCTCGTCAATGTTTTTAACCTTCCCGCTCAATCTTGCCTTGTCGCCGTCAACAGAAATTGTCATCATTGACGTGTCCAATCCGAAGCCGTCGAGATGCGATTTAATTTTTCCAGCTTTCTCCTCTGCTGTTTCCTTGCCAAAGAGCTTTGCTCCGGCATCCTTCAAAAATGATAAAAGTCCCATTTTCTTTTAATTTAATTGTTGATACTAAAATTTGTTCTCGGTAAATATACATAATAAACTTGTAAGTTGATTGATTAGATGTTTAGTCGTTTAGTCGTTTTAGGTTTAAAGTTGAATCGTTGAACTGTTTATGGTTTATGGTTTATGGTTTATGGACGGAGTCCCGACACCTTCGCAGAAAAACGGTTAAGTTGCCTAAAAATTAAGGACTTACTAAATTACATCAATAGCCTCCATCTTTAGATGGGGGATTTAAATAAATAAGCATCCTCTAAATAGGCTTTAGCCCAAATAATTAGTGGCAATGTGAAGACGCACTGCCGTGCGTCTCAAAAACGAAATACCAAATACGAACGTCATTGCGAGTAGCCGGCGACGAAGCAATCTTCTGCAACAAAGAACAGATTGCTGCGCTCGCAATGACGATAGAGGATGGACAGATTGATATTACGATACTACAAAGCTGCGATGTGGGCTGTTACAGGCTGAAAGCCTGAATCAGTTCAGCCCATGGCAACGCCATGGGAAAAAATACACCACACTTTCAGTGCTTGATATACTAGGAATTATTTTTTCGTAGGGCTTCGCCCAACACTATCAGACACAAGGCTTTCAGCTTTTAATACAGAAAATGCAGATTTAGGGTTTAGTCAGTAAGACTTAGAGCTTAATAGAAAAGATGTAGACGAAAAAATATAAATATTCCCGTAGGGGATAGATAGAATTGTCGTGAGTCTCTGAAAGTGTGTCGTTGATGCCTGAAAAACAAATAATATGCACAGTTTTTAAGAACAACTCTTTAATTGAATAGTTACCGACATCCTTGCAATAAAATAAATAACACAGACTTATACTAGCACACAAAACTGCAAACTGCCAACTCGTAAGATTTCATGCCAAAACCCATGATACAACCACGACACGCAGCCCCTATAATAGACCTATGCCGAAACTCCTCTCTACTCAGAGTATTGGAAATGTGTACCTCAACAACCGGAGCTTGCACACCCGATATGGCATCCCTTATGCCTACCGAAGTATGAGTATATGCCCCTGCATTCAATATTATTCCGTCGAAATCAAAGCCTGCTTCATGGATTTTATCGATAAGCTCACCTTCTATATTCGACTGATAATAAGCTAATTCAATGTCAGAGAAAGCCTTCTGCAAAATTTCAAAATACTCCTCAAAACTTTGATTGCCATATACCGACGGCTCTCGCTTACCAAGAAGATTTAGATTCGGACCGTTTATTATTTGTAGTTTCATCTGTTTATATTTTTGCTATAAGCTGGAAGCTATAGGCTTAATGCTTTTGCTGTTTTTAATCGTCTATTCTATTTCTGTAATTATTAATGACTTGATATAGGCTTCACCGCCTTTTACCGAAACGACAAAATCAACAGCCTTCGCTTCGCTAGAGAACACCAAGCTCTTTACTACAGCTTCGCCACCATTGGCAAATACCTCCATGGAGGTCTTATCTATGATTATATCAAAATCAACAATTTTATTGCCCGGCAAAGGATAGGCTGCAGAGTTTCCGGCACTTACAAGTTTCCCGTCTTCACTTTCGTACATCACTTGTGCCGCACTCGACCCCCTATGAACTCTAGTGTATAGAGTGAAATAATTACACGAACGCATTTCAACTGTCCCTTTTATTCTTAGCTTTATCCCCGACACCCCCGCAAAGGGATTTTTACCACCAGGCATTATCAGTTTGTTTTTTATTTCCTTAGATTTTTGCATGATTGCAGACAGCTCCTCCATTGGTCTTTGCATCATTACAACATCTCCGCCCTTATCCATCACTGTAACATCGGCAGGCAGTGAACTTTGCCCCCTGAAAGGCATCTCAGGAAAATTCTCATCCATTAGTGCAATACTCTTATACACATTGCCAAGCTTGCAGAAAACAGGGGAACTCGAAGTTCTGCCATTATCACTCCATTTCAATGCTCCTGCCTCGCTAAGGCTCTTACCATCAAAATCTATCGCCTGATAACTACCATTATTGTTTATCACAATCCATGCGGTGGAGTTATCACTCTTGTTATAGGGCAATAGTGTCGCATTGTCGCAGGCAAGGTCAGACTTAGACAAACTCGTAAAATCCGTAAGGTTATCAGTACTTAATATTTCAATGCTCCGCTTTTCAGAACCTTTCTCAACAAGTGACAAACTCATATACCACTTATTTCGACTCTCATCAAAAAATACATAAGGTCGTTCTATTTTCTCGTCACTGCGTTCAGCCAATATCGGATTCTCTGAATACTCCTGCCAAGTCTTGCCCGCGTCATTGGAATAAGACATACAAACACCCTCGCCTATCCTAGTGTAATAAAGCAATATACTCGAAGCTCCAGAACTGACAGCACTCAATTTATTTACGTCTATAATTGCAGAACCCGGATAAATTGTACCGTCTTGCTTCTTCTGCATATACTTGGATTTTACTACGATTTCTTCTTCGCTCCAATTAAGCAAATCCTTGCTAGTGATCTGAGCCAAACTGTAATACGCATCTTCGAGATTGTTATCATTCTTCTGAAAATAAAGATGATAGGTATCATCAAGTTTTATCAGTCCCGATAGTTTTCCCATCCTGTTTTTCTCGGGAGAATAATGGAAGGCAGGACGGTAGCGCTCCTGAGTTTCTTGTGATTTTGATACACTTGCAAATGATGCAAACAATAGTATAAATGTCAATATTCGTGTCATATCTTAATTACTTGATGAGTACAGCCGACGAATTAACGCCGTGCTCTGCAAATATAGTTTTTTATCATATTTATTGAAAGATTTTTTTCATATTTCCCTCGTATTATTTAAACGAGAGAATAGAAACTTATTGTATCACCTCGTCAACTCTTAACTTCCTACCCCTAAGCATTTCCCGCTTGCCGACAGGTCCGGGCAGGCGTTCCATCCGAAAACCTACTTGGGCAAGTGACCTTCGCACTGCCCCTTTGGCACAGTAAGTTACAAAAATCCCATTAACTTTTGTGTGATTGTAAATCTTTTGAAAATGCTCCATCCCCCACAATCCTTTATCATCTACCTCCTTATCGGGTGCAAAGGCATCGAAAAAAATAAGGTCAAAATATGGAAGTGGACTGAGGTCCAAGGTCTTACAATCAGCATGAATAAGCTGAAAATCAGCATACTCGTTTATACTGACAACTCTATCTATACATTTTTTGTCATGTATGCGATTATATAGTCCTCTGTCAATATTTCCCTGTTTTGAAAGCTCTTTTATCAAATCCTTTGGAATGGGATATTTCTCAACCGTGATATAGTTTATTTTCTGCTTATTTTTCTCTGCCCACTCCATAGCTAGCATAGCATTCAGACCCGTACCAAACCCCACTTCATATATATTGATGGGAGATGCAGAGCTTTCTTCAAGTCCGTTTTTTATAAATACGTGTAGAGACTCATTTCTTGCACCGTGTACCGAGTGGTAATGCTCGTCAAGTACTTTGTTATAAAGCGTTAGCGAGGAGTCGGCAGTATGGACTACTTCCAAGTCCATATTACAAATCTTTTGCCGAGCGTCCGAAACTCCGATATTCATCAGGTTCTATCTCAACGTTAGGCTCTTGCCAATCTATCCCTTTCTTATCCAAGCGAAAAGATATGTATTTTATGGTGATACCCCTGTCGAGCCACTGTTTTTCGTAGTAGGTCTTAATGTCTGTAAGTATTGTGTCGTGTGCCTGCGTGTAGACATTATCGTACTGCTCCACTACACTTAGTCCATTCTTCGCAACGAGGGCTTTGGTATATTCATATTGAAATTTACTATCGGTTTTTAAACGGATAATCCCCTCAGGCTTAAGTACTGCCTCGTAGCGTTTCATAAAAAATGAAGAAGTCAGGCGTTTGCTGTCTTTTTTCATCTGTGGGTCGGGAAAAGTCAACCAAATCTCATCGACCTCATTCTTCCCAAAAAAGAAGTTGATAAACTCAATGCGCGTGCGCAAGAAAACAACATTGGAAATATTGGAGCTGTCAGCATCTTTTGCACCTTTCCAAATACGAGCTCCTTTAATGTCGACTCCGATAAAATTAGTCTCAGGAAATAAGCGCCCAAGCTCAACTGTATACTCCCCCTTCCCGCATCCAAGCTCAAGAACCAGAGGGTTCTCATTAGCAAACAAACGCCTACTCCATTCACATTGCAACTCATGCCCACTGCTATCAGGAAGCCCATCCTTGAAGGTGTACTGAATAACATTATTCAGCTGATTTACCTCATCAAATTTCCTGAGTTTATTCTTTCCCATTGCTCTACTGCTCTGAAAAACGTATCTGTATTCCTGCTCCATTAATTGCAGGCAGCGGGTCCACTCGCATTCCCTGCTCAAAGCTGAAGGTATATTTACCTAATTTCTCAAATTTATAGCCAGTTTTGTATGCTACTGTATTATCAAAATACCCTGCCACATGCCTGCCCAGCCATTTACCGTCTTCTCGAGCAAGCCGACAATCAAACTTCTCGTTAACAACCTCATTATCCGGATCTACGATTGTCAGAAAAAGCCATAGGTTTGCAAATTGATATTGTCCCGAATTTCTTATCAGAAAGTTAATGTCGTAAGGCTGCGTATTGTCTTTAATATCAATAGTAAATGTAGCAACTTCAGTGCTTTTCCATTCATTGCTTTGAAATACGCTGACATCGCTGAAATAAACCCGATCGCCACAGGAGATTATGAGTGTACTGAACAATAAGAGCAAAAAGGGAAGCTGAAGTCTACGATTGTTTGTTTTCATTGCGTGCCTTGTTACGATTTGCGTTGTTATTCCCTCTTTTGTTAGAGCTTACTCTACTATTATTGTCATTGTTTCTCCCTTTTTTATCACCTTGCCTGTTATTATTGGGGGCTTGTTGGCTCTGCTTTGAATTAGTGTTCCTATTGTCACGCTCTCTTTTAGGCTTATTATTAGCACTTGACGTGTCATTATTTTTTCTCCTATTACGTCTGCTTATTTTCTTCTTTTTTAGATTTTTATCAAAACGAGTAAGACTTTCGTCTGCAATTATATCGTTTAGTTTGAAGCCGATATTTGGCTCGGTGCTTTCTTCGCTTATATCTTCGGGAATGATACCCTCACGGTTCTTCTTATATAATTCTTTTGCAAATTCTACGTCGATACCAATGATACTTGAGGGCTGATTGTCATCTAGTGTGTAGTAGATTATTTCCTTAAAGAAATCTGATTTTACATATACATATTTCCCTCGTTCAGTCTCTATTGCAGGTTTGTGTTTCGGAAACTTACTTTGCACATCAAGGTAAACATCGGTTTCGTGATTCAGACAGCATTTGAGCTTACCACATTGACCTGCCAATTTCTGAGGGGTAAGCGACAATTCCTGAATACGAGCAGCAGTGGTAGAAACCGACGAAAACTTACTCATCCAGGAAGAACAGCAAAGCTCCCTGCCACAAGGCCCTATACCTCCTATGCGCCCAGCTTCCTGACGTGCGCCGATTTGCTTCATTTCTACCCTGATACTGAAACGGTCCGCCAACACGCGTATCAATTGCCGAAAATCAACTCTGCCATCCGCAATGTAGTAGAAAATAGCCTTTGCTCCATCGCCTTGATATTCCACATCCCCGATTTTCATGTCCAAATCCAAATCTTTCGTTATCTGTCGAGCTCCTATCATCGTTTTTTGCTCGAGCGCAAGAGCGTCTTCCCACTTCTCGACATCATTCGTTCGAGCTTTTCTGAAAACCTTCCTATACTGGTCTTTGTTCAATGTCGGTCGGCGTTTTTTCATTTGCATTAACACCAAATCGCCTAGCATAGAAACTATGCCAATGTCGTAGCCCGGATTACCCTCAACAGCAACCATGTCACCAATCTCCAGCTGCAAATCGTTAACATTCTCATAGTAATCAAAACGTGTGTTCTTAAAGCGTACTTCTACAAGCCTGTCCGGATTTTCTGTGTTGGGAATATCAGAAAGCCAATCGGTAGACTGTAATTTCCCGCAACAGCCGTTTTTCTGCTTCGTACATCCTCTTTCTATATTGTAAATATATGATTGTATTTGACTCATTAATCAATAAAATTGTGTGTGCTAGCATAAACCAGCTCACGTAAATAAGTTGCAAATTTAAGAATTATCCCTCTTCTATACATTATAATAAGCTAAATATTTAATTTTTCACCACAAGTAATGAGCTAATTCTTTCTAAGTATTTTCGCCGTTTTCAGTGCCATATCCGTGAAAATAATCTTTGCATTGCCATTACGTTGAATCTCTGAATGGCTTCTCTCAAACTCCTGATAGAAATCCCAGATATTACGCTCATTGATAAAACGTGAGAAATTACTTGCAAAGTCCATCTCTTCATCCGAAATATGTAACATCGTCGGCTCTTGCAGATTTAATATAAAATTGCTCCTGATAAAAGTCAGACTATACTCAAGGAATGCTTTCTGCCTCTCTCGTCCTTGTCCTGCCAGTGTGTCTGCCCAAATAAATAAATCACTCCATTGCTTTTTCCACGCCGTACGCATAAGATTCTTAAAGAATTCAAAATGCTGAGAGTTGTCCTCAAGTCCCTCATCACCCCCTCTCTCAGCCAATTGCATCGCTTTAATCATATTGCCTTCTCCTTGTAGACTTATCACCTCAAGCTCGTTTTTGTCTCTATCAGGATATTTCTTCGTAAGATAGTTCAATATGTCAGACTTGCCGAATCTCGGTATATCAAGCTCCTGAGTCCTAGACCGTATAGTATCCAGCAATTTCCCCTCATCTTCGGAAACCAACAGGAAAATTGTCCTCTCAGGTGGCTCTTCCAAAATTTTAAGTATCTTGTTTGAACACTCCACCTGCATTTTCTCAGGAAGCCAGATTATAACAGTCTTATAAAGAGATTCATAGGATTTTAAACTGAGCTTTTTTATTATCTCCGAACTTTCACTGCTATAAATAGTACCCTGTGAATTACCTGCTCCTATGTGACTAAGCCACGAAAATAACGAGAAATAAGGAGTCTTGCGAAACATCGATACCCACTCGCTTAGATAGTCTATCGACTTCACACTGCTCGAACCCTTTTTAACTACCGGATATACAAACATCAAATCAGGGTGGGCGAACTTTCTATACTTTTTGCACGACTTACATTCACCGCAGGAATCCGATGCACTGCGATTTACACAATTGAGATATTGTGCATAGGCAATGGCTAATGCCAGTTTACCGTTGCCCTCAGATCCAACAAATAATTGTGCATGGCTTATCCTATCGCTGACCACCGTCTGTATGAGATGCGCTTTTACTCCTTCTTGTCCCTCGATATCAGCAAATCTCATATCGCAAACTATTTGTTATTTGACTATGCTTCTGAAAGAATCGCTGTCGGCAAACTCTATAAACTCTACATCTTTTTTTGCCATAGTTCTATAAGTATCATCCATGTTAATAGCTTTTTGAAGCTCCCCACATACAGTAGTGATATTGCCGACCCTGGCACCAACTATCGCCATCAAATAGTGATTTAATGCACTTTCATCAGAACTCTTTATCGCATTCTCGGCATCAGAATATCTTTCTAAGATGATGTTGACTAATGCCTCGTTGGAACTGTTTGTACCTTTAAGATAGCTTGCCGCTTTGCTGTAGTCGCCTTTCGACAAATACAAAGTCCCCAAATTATAATCCAATTCCTTGATACCTTTCCCCGTCGCATCACTCAGCAAGCCCTCTGCCTTGTCGATGTCGCCCTGATACAAAGCTATTGCTCCCAAGTTATTCTTTACAACTGCACTCGAAGGCTTAAGCTCTAAAGCTTTCTCAAAGTTATTTTTTGCCTCGTCGTAAACTCCTTTTTTTACTAAGGCGCAACCTTTATTGTTATAGCCCTCCCAGTCGTCGGGATGCATCCTTATGTAGGTGCTGTAATATAACAACTTCCTGTCGTTGTCTGTACCAATAGTAGCAGCATATAGCAACTCTTCTTCCGACAAAGAACTCGGGTCGCTGTTTGCCAACTGCACTATCTCCTCGTCAGACCTCCCCGTTTTCTTTATTCGAGTTGTAATCTTTGAACGTCTCAGCTTGGGAAGTACCTCCTCGGCAACTTCGTCGAAAGTTTGTGCCAGATTCCTCATCTCTCGTTCCCTTACCTCAGGGTCGTCATACATTGACAAAACTCTCAATATAAGCTCCTTGTCCTCTATATCCGACGTTTCGAGATACTGCTTAAAACCTTCCCAATCTTCGGCTGTGAATTTCGTCCTGATGTCACTGCCTTCAATTCGCAAACGCAAAAGCTGATCTTCCATAAATTCCTCCGACTCGTCTTTCCTGCTTTTAGACAACTTTTCGTTGAAACTCGTCTTTCCCTCGGGTGAGGCATATCCCGACACTTGTATGTCCTCAATGTCTTGCTTATCGTCCCAATTTGCCTGTGATAAATAAAACTTCAACAAACGAACATCTTCCGATGCCATCTCTTTGTTAGAGTCCAGATTATATCTATTAACCAGAAAATGAATATCAGCTTCATGATCTTCGTATGTAGTCCGCTCAAAACCATGATCCCCAAAAGACGACAATGGCAACACTGATAGCAGTGTTGACGTAGCAACAACCCCGTCGGCAATCTTGATGGGTTTTATCTTTATCGCTTTTTTCTTCTGACGTGCCGTAAGGTCGATATATAACTCCGAACGACGCATCGCCTCATCGTAATCTATTTCTCCGTCGTAGTTATACGAAGCCCCTTTGTCAAACGAGATAGTCATTGCATTGCCCCTGACATTATCCCCCTGAAAAGAGATAGTCTCCAGTCGAGTCTCATTATCTCCGTATCGCAACACAGGAGTAGCCTCCAAACTGGCATTCTTTAAAAAATATTTCTCGGGGAAATTGGCTGTTAAATCAAATTTTACTTCTCCACCTTTTGTCTCCAACACTTGTGGGTCTAACTGAAAATTTATTTTGTCGGCATTCTCGCTCATGCTTGTAAGACTTGAACACCCACCAAGCACCAGAGTGCCTGCTCCCAACAATATCAAGGATATTTGCTTCATCGTATTTACTTTTCTTTTGTTTATCGTATTTATAGTTTTCCTTGCCACAAAGTTAACAATAAAGAACAGTCAAACAATAAGTTTTCACTTTTTAATCCTTAGAATTCTACAAACTCCAAAACCTCCTTGTCGCCCTTGTACAAAAAAAGTGAAGCCTTGATTATCTTGTATGTCAACTCCCCTCCTGAGAGCAACTCCGTAAATCTCGCCGTCGATGCCGTCTTTTTGCATGCCATCTTTGTCGCCTGCTTCCCAGCAAACCTAATAGTGTTGCCGTCTACCGATACTGTCCCTTTAAGCATATTGCATCCGTCGACACCATCGAAAACTGACCTGTTACTGTCAATCATAATCGACGGAATGTCAGACGAGAAATTTGCCAAATCAACGTAGTTACCCTCAATACTCACCAACTTCCAAACAGTATTAAGCCTGTCAATAGACGCTTCTACATTGTGAACTTCCTGCTCAGGCTCCTGAACCTCAAGCGGAACAGTCGATACAACAGCCTCCTTTTTAGATTTACAACTTGCCAGAAATGCGATTAATACCAGTGCGTAAAGTACTTTTTTCATGTGTTTATAATTTTGCAATAAGCTGTAAGTATAGGCTTTATGCTTTTGCTGTTTTTAATCATCCTCCTATGTGAGAACTTGTTCTCATGGCTCGTTTCATCTGTTTATTTTTTAGATCTTCGGATTCTCAGATACTCAGATTAAAAATACAAAAGCTCACCAACCACTAGATTAATGAGCCTTTTTGCTTTGTACCCAGGGCCGGGATCGAACCGGCACGGGTTGCCCCACTGGTGTTTGAGACCAGCGCGTCTACCAATTCCGCCACCTGGGCATCTATATCTTTTTAGATGCGCTGCAAAGTTACAATTATTTTTCTTTTTACAAAGTAATAATGGACAATAAAAAATCGCTCACACTGTATTTAAAACAATGCAAGCGATTGGGTCGGTATTTATGTGTACGAGAATTATTTATTATTGTCTCTATTGTCGAATTTCCTGTTGCCTATTCCCATACGCCTAGGCGCATCCATTCCGCCCATCGACATTTGCTTACTTGCTCGCAACTTATAAGCATCTTTCTTGTCGCTAGGCATAGCACTAAGAATCTCATAGTATTCGTCAATGCGTAGGTCTGATACCTTTTTTGCTGCTGCCTTGCGCTCTTCCATCATCTCTTTCATCTTTGCCTCAGTGAATTGTTCTTTGCGAATATCTCCAATTTTATCCCTGTACTTCTCCCTAATCTCTTTAACTTTAGCAAGTTCTTCATTATCCTCCTGCGGCATACCTTCCGGAGCTTCGGGCCTCTCGCCTTCTTTTGGAGCTTCCATCCCTGCACCATCTCCATCAGGTCGCATTCTTTCTCCTCCTTGCTCAGGTCTCTGCTTTCTGCTCTTGCCCTCAGGCTTCATCCTTCGACCTTCATCCCCTCCTCTTTTGCGAATGTGGGCAAACATTGCACCCTTTGCATTGGGAACTTTCTCATTGATTTCTTTCATCATCGCCATGCCGGCGTCCTGAATCTCGAAGCGTAAGTCTAGCAATTCGTTGGATAGAGACTTTGCTTCCGTTTTTTTGTTGCCCTCGTCAAGTAATACTACTTGCAGCTTTGCTTGCAACTGCTCTGACTCTACCCGAAGTTTAGAGATTTTCTCCTCGTGTGAGTTTCTGATTTCTTTAATTTTCTCTTTGTCCGCATCGCTAAGTTTTTCAGTCTTGCTTTGAGCACTCAGAGAAAGATTTACCATGACCAATACTGCTAATATTGCAGAAAATATTGATGCCTTGTTGTAAGTCTTCATAAGATACATTTTTTAATTACTAATTGTCTTTGTTTTGCGACGTCATTTTTTAGACTGCACAATAGGCAAATAGGTTTAATGCGTGAAAGAAAAAATATTTTGAATGCTATTTGCATTTGGCAATGAGGATTAATTTCTGATCGGTGCAGCTAATACTCACCGTGTCCGAAAGATTGATTATCAGTCCCACGTCTTCTATTTGCTTGGTATAAACACTTGCATCGTCGGGTATGTATTCAATCTCTGCTTTGCCATAGCCCTCTGCCCTACTTGCTTTGGCTATATTGTCGATTGTCCCCTTATAGATTGATTCACTCGCGATAATAAGGTTCTTGTTGGCAGAGCTGTATTGAACAAGTACTTCGCCGAGCTTAGGAGTATTGTAGACATATAGATTCGGACTGTATCGCTGTTGTTTATCGAACAAAGCAAAGCCTAAAAGCAGAATGCTGACAGAAAGTGCAAGGAATAAATGTCTTTTCCTATGATGATAAACGTAAAGTAGTAACAATATGATAACTAGATATAAAACAAGCATTTGCCACAGTGGAATTGTTGTGATAATGGTCGAAAACGACAGCTTATTCAAACTCTCCAAAACGGATAAACATACCTTTGTGGATATGTTCAGCAAGCCAACAAAGAAGTGTGAAACAAGAGACGAGAACGAGAACACAAAGGCTAACAAACTAGATATTAGCGTAATAAAAGCATAAGGAATAACAACAAAATTGGCTAGCGGAAACAATGTAGGAAACTGCTTGAAGACGAATAAGGACAATGGAGTAACAGCAATTTGCGCAGCAAAGGATACGCACAGTAAGCTCCACACCCAATTCAGGAGTTTGTTGCGCACCCTCAACAAACCGTGCAGTTTCGGATAAATAATTATAATCCCCGATACAGCAAGGAAAGAAAGCTGAAAACCCAATTCAAAAATTATTCGAGCATTGAAGAATGTCAGTATCAATGCCGTTGCAAATATTGTATTGAAAATCAGCATGTTTTTGTTTAGTGCCTTGCCAACAACAAATATCGTAAGCATCAGAGTTGCCCTTAGAACGGAAGACGACAGCCCAGTGATAAAAGCAAAGCTCCACAGAGCCAGAATGATAATCAAAGGACGAATGCGACGAGTAAAAGCATTCAGCACCATCAGCTTGGTGAGCATTAAAATGATAAAATAGATTATTCCCACATGCAAACCCGACACAGCAAGTACGTGCATTGCTCCCGTATTTGCAAATACCGCCTGCGTATCTTTCTCCAAATAATCTCTGTATCCCAATGTCAAAGCAGACACCACCGACAAGTTTTTTTCGTCCAGTCCCGAATCTCGGAGGAAAGAAATTAAGTTCATCCGACTGATTTCTGCATATCTTTTCAATGACATGTTCTTGCTGTCAAGAGTTTTGATATTGTCGGGAGAGATATACGTGCTGTACATTATACCCTGCTGCCTCATGTAGCTGCGATAATCAAACTCATATCGGTTTCCCAAGTATAAAAATTCGTCGAGCCGAGATTTAAAGATTATTTGATCGCCCGGTTGCAGCTTCGGCACAAGAGAGTCTTTGCCTAAATAGGCTATTATCTTTGTGCTGTGGCGAGGTGTATCGACAGGGACAATAGTCATTTTCATCATTTGGCTCTTGGCTTTCTCCTCCGGATAGCTGTCGATTGTGCCTATGTACACCTGAGGGCTGTCGGCAGAGAACTTGCTCTCTGTTTTGCAGATGTTTATGTATGCCAAGCCTGATATGCCAACAAAAAAATACAAGAGTACTTGAAAAAGCATTCTCCCCTTATATCTAGTTATATACAGCATGGCAAGCAGAACAAAACAAATGCCCTCAAGAACAATCATGGAGTAAGTAGAAAGAACGAGATAATTCCCAACACATAAACCTATGAGCCAGAAGAACAAAGTCTTGGTCAATAAATGCCTAGCTATTATATTGTTAACTAAAGCCATTGCACAATATCAGATTAAATGTAAAAGCAAAAAATCTTAGGATTTTGAGTACAAAATACGCATAATATTTTTGTAATTATAGTTTTAGTGTTATTTTTGAATTTAATATATTAGGAATAATGCAGTTTTTTAATTCGCTTGTTAATACATTTGGGAAGTCTAGACTTACAGCTATCGAGTATTTCATGAACAATCCGCATGAAGTGCAGGAAAAGGTGTTTCTCAGTCTAATAGCTAAGGCTAAGGACACCCAATGGGGAAAGATGTACGATTACGGTAGCATCAAAAACATCGAGACTTTTGATGAGCGAGTACCAATCAACGTTTACGACGGACTGAGAGAAATGTTTGAAAAACAGATGAAAGGCGAAGCAGACGTGATGTGGCAAGGCAAAGTGCGCTGGTTTGCAAAGTCCTCGGGAACAACAGCCGACAAAAGCAAGTTTATTCCCGTTACTGCCGACTCTCTCGAATATTGCCATTATCGCGGAGGAAAAGATGTTGTTATAATACACCTATACAACTATCCGAAATCGAGAATATTAAGCGGCAAAGCTCTAACTCTGGGAGGTAGCCACTCCATAGACCCCATTCATGGCTTTGCAAATGCCGGAGACCTATCGGCAATATTGATAAGAAATATGCCATGGTGGACTAGCTTCCGCAGAACGCCCTCGGCAGATATTTCGCTGATTAAGGATTTCGAGGAAAAAATCCAACGAATCGCAGAATCGTCAATGGACGAGGTAGTTACATCAATGTTTGGAGTCCCATCGTGGTATTTGGTGCTATTGAACAAAGTACTGGAAGTAGCAGGCAAAAATAATGTTGCCGAGCTTTGGCCTGAAATGCAGATCTTTGTACACGGTGGAATAAAATTTGAACCTTATAGGGAGCAGTATAATAGAATTATCCCCATAGACGACATGGTCTACATGGAAACTTACAATGCCTCGGAAGGATTCTTTGGCATTCAAGACCAAAAAAAATCATCCGAATTGCTGCTAATGCTTGACTATGGCATATTCTACGAGTTTATCGAAATGAATAATTTCTACGATGAAAACCCTAGCGTAATTCCTCTTTCGCAAGTAAAGACGGACGTGAACTACGCAATGCTGATAAGCACTAACGGCGGATTATGGCGTTACATAATTGGCGATACCGTGAAGTTTACATCTACAAGCCCCTATCGTTTTAAAATTACTGGACGAACAAAATATTACATCAACGCATTTGGCGAGGAGGTGATGCACGACAACGCCGAACATGCCCTGCTTAAGGCTTGTAATGAAACCGGAGCAGATGTCAGCGAGTATACAGTCGGTCCAGTATTCATGGAAGGAAACGAGAAAGGACAACATGAGTGGATTATTGAATTTGCTAAAAGCCCTAACTCTATTGACGAGTTTGTGGATATTCTCGACAAAGCCCTTCAAAACGTAAATTCCGACTACGAAGCAAAGCGATTTAACGATGCAACTCTGAGAAAACTAAAAGTTAAAGTCGTAGAGAAAGGCGTATTTATGGAGTGGATGAAATCTCGTGGAAAACTAGGCGGGCAAAATAAAGTACCTCGACTCTCTAACGACAGAAATATACTAGATTCAATCCATTCATTTTTGAAGAACACTCAGGGCTGATATTACTCCCCCGCAACAAGTAAACACACGCATCCTGAAATAAAGTGTCATTTTTTTGAACAATGAAGCAACCATTGCGTTGTTTTTACGTCATGTATATGCAGGCAGAAATAATATAACCTACAGTTTGGAAGAGCTCGAAAAAATAATTGAAGGCTGCAAGATGAAAAAACGCAGTAGTCAAGAGAATTTGTATAAGCTCTTATCAGGTAAGTTATATGGTGTCTGTTTGCGTTATAGTAAGGACGAGCATGAGGCAAAGGACTATATGCAAGATGTTTTTCTAAAGATCTTTGATAAAATTGATACATACATGGACAAAGGCTCCTTTGAAGGATGGGCTAAAAGACTGACAGTGAACCATATTTTGTCGACCTTGCGTAAAAACGCAGACTCCAATTTTGTGGAAATAGACGAACGACATGGAGATGTCGATAATACTGACGACAATATCGACGACATTGAAATAAACAAACTGTTAAAGCTGATACAAGAGTTGCCGCCAAAATATAGGACAGTCTTCAATATGTATGTGATAGAGGAATACTCACACCAAGAAATAGCCGATGAGCTGGGAATATCGTCTGGAACTTCTAAATCCAACCTGCATCGGGCAAAAGCAATTTTGAAAAATGCTGTGGAAGAGTATCGTAAGTACAATAAATAATGAGTTTAGAAAATAAAATAAAAAGTAAGTTTGACAGTTATTCTCCGGAAGTGCCCGAAGAAGTATGGGGGAATATATCTGAAAAACTAAACAAAAGAAAAGCCATCGGTTTATTCTCCCGACGTCTTATGCTTGCCGCAAGTATCCTGTTGCTGCTACTCGCAGGTGCAAGCTATCTCATCATAAACAACATTACTTCAACACAAAATGTGACAGCACCTTTGGCTCAAGATCAAGACAATCTGCAAAACAATAAAATACAGACTCCCGAAAACAATGAAAATCTCGGCAAAAACCAAAATAGTGAGCCTGCAACAAATAACAGCAACACCTTACTAGCTGACAATACAGACTATCAGAAAACTGGAAAAATATTACGCCCAAAGACAAAATCACAAGCATACTCAGACAACAAAAATGCAAACTCCGAAAATACTGAAAACCCTGAAAGTACAGAAAGACCCAACAAGTACCTTTTAGATGAGCTGTCTTCCGTAGCTCCGAATGTCGCAACAGCAGCCCTACCCCACGAACTGGAACAAGCAGAGAATATAATCTTGAAATCCCATCTTGCCACATTTGCTAAGACCCATGAAAATGACAAAACCCAAAAAAAATCAGAAATAGCATTGTCTTTAGGATTAGGTACAGGAGCAATGTCCACAAATTCAAGTAGCTCAAATACAAAAGGTGTAGACATTATACAACCAAAACGCAGTTATTCAAACTTATACAACGGCAATGTCGGGCTATCCTTAAAAAGAGGAAGAGTTGGGCTCTCAAGCGGTATTGCATACATTCAGCACTCCCAAAACTCTCTGATTTCATCAACAAGCTCTATCAACGAGGGAGACGCAAAAACACTGGTACGTGCACAGAAAAATGGCTCCAACACACTCGTACTAAACACGATTGCAGGCAAAGTGAAAGCTCCCATAAACAACTCTTCCGCATCTCTATTGTTTTCGCCCGACATAAACGGACGCTCGGATGTGATGATGTCATACGACGACGAGCTGTATATAAGTCAAAACTATGGGTATCTGGAAGTGCCGCTGGAAGCATCATACGACATCTTGGCTAAAAATAGGTTTTCTTTAGCCGTAGTGGGGGGCGGTGCTGTCGGGTTTCTCGCCAACAATAGAGCGAGAGCAAAGGAAGGTGCTAACAACTATAACCTGGGGGCTACCGAAAATTTATCAAATCTCAGCCTGCGTGCCAATCTCGGAATAAGTGTTAGCTTTGGAATAAACAATAATACAGCAGTGGAAATACAACCCTACTACAGCAAGTATTTGAACTCTATCAATGAATCGTCAGTGAGCTATACTCCCTCCGTAATTGGAATACGCACTATCCTAAATCTCGACTTCTAAACACTGAAACATAGCCACTTACGTCACTGCGCCCTCAATATGGTTTATTTCTGCGTTAATCTTTACATCTTCCCTTTTTTTTCTCACTGAAAAGAGGTTTCTTTGTCTAAGTAAAATTAGTAAAAATGACAAACCAAGAATCAAAAGGCGTGGTTAGATTGCCAGAGGTAAATCTTCCACACTGGAAAAAACTATTCGTAGAAAGTTCAATACCTGAGGTATTGATGCCACTAAAAGAACTATCGAAAAACCTTTGGTGGAGTTGGAGTGAAGAGGCTGAAGGACTTTTTGAAGAAATAGACCCCGAAATATGGAAAGAATGTAATAAAAACCCTATCTCCCTGCTAGAGACAGTTAATTATCAGCGATTTATAGACCTAACCGAAAACGAGTCTTTTATGCATAGAATGCACCATGTACACAATGACTTTAAAGTGTACCTGGAAGAAAGAGCGAAACCTGAAGGCCCTCGAATTGCATACTTCAGTATGGAATACGGACTGCATGATTCGCTGAAAATATTTTCAGGAGGACTTGGCGTTCTGGCAGGCGACTTTATGAAAGAAGCAAGCGACTCTAACGTTAATATTGTAAGTGTCGGACTTCTATACAGATACGGATACTTCAAACAGACAATCTCTTCAAACGGCGACCAAATAGCAAACTACGAAGCCGAAAGATTTTCAAAAGTCCCTGTTTCTCCAGTATTCGATAAAGACGGCAACTGGCTGGTGGTATATGTCGAATTTCCAGGACGCAACCTTGCTATTCGTGTATGGAAAGCTGAAATAGGTTCTATAAACCTCTATCTCCTCGATACTGATTTTGAACAAAACGATGAAACCGATTGCGCAATCACCCATTCACTGTATGGAGGTGATAACGAACATAGGTTAAAACAAGAAATAGTACTCGGAATAGGTGGTGTTAAGGTACTTGGAAAACTAGCCGAAACAATCGATGTTTTCCATTGCAACGAAGGACATGCAGCATTCATAGGAGTCGAAAGAGCCCTTTCGCTGGTAAATGACAAAGGATTGTCGGCTTCCGAAGCTTTGGAAGTGATAAAAGCATCTACTCTTTTTACCACACATACTCCCGTACCAGCAGGACACGACTCTTTCCACGAAAGCCTCATGGGCAAGTACTTAGGATATCTGCCTGGACGTTTCAACATTTCGTGGGATGATTTTATGAAAATGGGAAAGGCTGACAAAAACGAAGACCATTTCAATATGAGCTATCTAGCTTCTCATATATCAAAAGGTATAAACGGTGTCAGCAAATTACATGGAGACGTATCGAAACACATTCTCAAGAAATTGTACACTGGGTTTGTAGAAGAGGAACTAGAAATAGGATATGTTACCAACGGTGTTCACTATCCCACATGGGTTGCCGACGAATGGCGAGCAATACACAAATACCATTTCGATGCCGAAATGAACTCCTACGACCAACTGAATTTTGATATATGGAACCGCATTTACAATGTCCCCGACGAAGACGTGTGGAGAGTGAAGCAAGGGCTGAAACTCAAAATGGTAAACTATATAAAAGATACATACTCGGAAATATGGCTTAAGCGACATGAAAACCCTTCCTATATAACAGAGGTTTTCTCAAACTTTAATCCAAATGCTCTGACCATAGGATTTGCACGCCGCTTTGCTACATATAAACGAGCACATCTGCTGTTCCGAAACCTCGAAAAACTCGACGCTCTTATAAACAACCCCAACCGCCCAGTGCAGTTCTTGTTTGCCGGAAAAGCTCACCCCTCAGATAAACCAGGTCAAGACTTAATTAAGCATATTGTCGAAATATCAAAACGCCCAGAGTTTGTGGGCAAAATACTGTTCTTGCAAAATTACGACATGGAGCTGGGTAAGAAATTGGTGCAAGGTGTCGATATATGGATGAATACTCCTACAAGACCTTTGGAAGCATCGGGAACTAGCGGTGAAAAAGCTGCAATGAACGGAACTATGCACTTCTCCGTTCTCGACGGCTGGTGGTGCGAAGGCTATCGTGAAGATGCCGGATGGGCACTCCCCCAAGAACGAGTGTACGACATTCAAGAGTTTCAAGACAACCTGGATGCCGAAACTATATACGAAATGTTCAACAAAGAGATTGTCCCTGCATACTACGACAGAGACATAAAAGGAACTCCTGTTCGATGGGTGCAGTATATTAAAAATACTATCGGCAAAGTAGCTCCAAACTTTACCACCGCACGAATGATGCGCGATTATAGAGAGAAATATTACAACCCTCTCTACAAGTTTGCAAAAACAGTATGTAAAAACGATTACGAAAATGCAAAGAAAGCAACCGCGTGGAAAATGAAAGTCTGCAATGCATGGAATAACATCAACGTCAGAGAAATGCAACTTGCCGACGGGCTGACAAATGTTCTCAAAATCGGACAAAGCCACCTCGCAAAAGTCGTTATTGACCTCGCAGGACTCGACTCCTTCGACGTAGGACTCGAAATGCTAATTCTCGAAGATAGAGAAACATCACAAGTATTGGCAGAAAAGAAATTGTTCGAATTAAGCGATTTCAAAGACGGTGTAGCAACTTTCAGCTTAGAGTTTCAAATTGACGACCCCGGAGCTTATAGCTACGGAATACGCCTGTTCCCTACCAACGAATATGTTGCCAGTGTTCAAGACTTCGGACTTGTTAAATGGCTGACATAATGATAATCTGACAATTAGCCAATGTGCTGATTTGCTATAAAACAGCCGAATAGGATAAGCCCCTACTCGGCTGTTTTGTTTTCAATAGAAAATTCTACTTAGCATTCTTGTAAATCAAAGAGTAGTCTAATTTATTCAATTCCGAAATTCCTATATCCTGCCACGCAAGCCTATATATACCAGACAAACAGCTATATGTACTGTCAAGCCCCATACTCCCCCCAAGAACATCATAATTGTAGCCCATCATATCCATATAGTTCTCAAAGTACTTTAATGCTCGACTAGACTCCGAACGGCTATAAAAAAGATCGTCCATCCTAAGCTTAAAATGTATCCGCCCTTTCACAAAGAACCCAACACTATCGTATCTTGAAATAGCATCAACATTGTCTTCGGCTTCTTTTATAACTACCATCGACCACATGAGTATATTCTGCAAGCGCAATCTTATCTTCCTATCATCTTCTGAAGCCTTTGGCTTTAGCCTCCACATATTATACATCGGATAATGAGAATCCCGTTGTTCAACAGAGTCGTATGTAGAAATTCTATCAAACTTCATCTCGGTACCATCTTCCATGGGACATATCATCTTCCCACTTTTCTTCGCAACTCTGAGGCTTCCTACAGTTAATTTCGTATGAAAATTATCGGTGTAAACATATAACTGATTTTGACCCTCATCAATAGCCCAAACTCCATATTCCTCCTTTTTGTTTATTCCTATTGTGCAAGAACTGTCGGGATACAGATATAGTGTAATCGTTCCAGACGAATCTATGAAAGAACTCCGATACAACTCTGAGCTCTCAAGACGCCAAACACCTGACAATCTGCCTGCTGTAACAGCAACTCTGGGAACAGACAGTAGATATACAAGCCATACTACACCCACTGCAACAATGGGGGTAACTATAAATACAAGTATTCGTTTGCCGTGCATGTAATCCTCTTTTACGCTAACAAAGTTAAATAAAAAAGTTTATTTTAACCGCTTTTACACAGAGATAGGCAATATCTATGCTTAATCGTACGAAGAAAATAAACATAGTGCAGACTTATATTGTTTAAAGGAAAATGAGAATTAAACACTTCGGTATAAAATTTGAATAAATTACGAATGCTAAATAAATAAATTAAATACGAAAACAATGAGTTTAAACAGAATCGGTCTTGATAAAGTAGCAGCAGAGAAATTATCAGACAAGTTAAATGAGTTATTGGCAAACTATCAGTATTTCTACATGAATACCAGAGGTTTCCATTGGAACATCAAAGGCAGCTCATTCTTTGAGCTACACCTTAAATTTGAAGAACTGTATGATGACTCCGTACTAAAAGTTGATGAAATTGCAGAGAGAATACTTACTTTGGCACATACACCTCTGCACTCTTATTCAGACTATGCCAAAGTTTCGAAAATCAAAGAGGCAAAGAATGTTACCGACGGCAAAGATGCTGTCAAGAATATTTTAGCAAGCTATGAAATCCTGCTCCCTCTCGAAAGAGAAATACTCGAATTAGCAGGAGATGCCGGCGACGAAGGGACATCTGCTCTTATGAGTGATTATATCAGAGAACAGGAAAAACTAGTGTGGATGTACTCCTCTTATATGGGAAATTAATTGCCTTAGCTTAAATAAAAAAGGGAGCTAAAAGAAGCTCCCTTTTTTATTTAGCTACTCATTTAGAAGCTTATTGTAGGTCTTCACAAAGGCTACGGAATGCCCCAATAGCTCCCTAGTCTCGAACAATACGTTAAAGTAAACAATCGAATTGCGGGTGTTCACCTCCTTATGCTTAATCCGCTTGACATGGTTTCTTTCAAAATTGTCTATTCCTTTCTCTATGTCTGCAAATGCTTCAACGATTTTCTGAGAAAGCTCGGCAGCATTATTATTAGAAATCTGAAGACCAATGTTGTACATTGAATTTATATTGTCTGTCAGTTCTCTCAACTCGTCAATCTGAGACTGCACTAGTGGTTTATGCCGATTGCTCACATGTTCGTCGATGAATTGGCTTATTGAACGCAGAGACAAGGATATTTCGTTGTAAATATCTATGAGTTTAACATATTGATAGCCCTTTTCAGCCAAATGATTGGCCTCCATTGACTGGATAATGATAGGTAGTTTCTTCTGCGCTTTCTTGCTCTTACGCTGTAGCTCACTTTGCATCTCGGATGCCTTACGCACTGAGGTTACACTGTCCTTCACAAATGCCATCAGTAGCGAAGAAATAGTTTTGTTAGCTTGTTCCAATGCAAAAGTAACATTGCGCTGAGCTACTCTATAAACATCATCAATGCCAGATACATTGTCCATCAACTTTTCATATTGATTTTCAAGCTCCTTTTGCTTCGATTTTTTTCTGAACATCACCTGTGTCCTGAATACTATAAACATCGCAACCGCTATCAGAACAAACACCATTATTTTGCTAAAGGCTGAGTCTTGACCTATTATAAGAGCTATAACTCCCGACACACAAAATGCTACGAATGCGGTCAAAAACCATCCACCAATTACTGTTGCTACTCCCGAAATTCTGAATACTGCCGACTCCCGATCCCAAGCTCTGTCGGCTAAGGATGTCCCCATTGCCACCATAAAAGTTACGTAGGTAGTCGACAAGGGCAGCTTATTGGATGTCCCTATGGAAATCAATACGGCTGCTACAACCAAATTGACAGTCGCTCTTATCATATCAAATGCAGGCGATTCGCCTCCTTCTTTTTTCAGGTTGCCAACCTGAAAACGAGATTCTATCCAATCTCTTGAGGTTTGGGGAATTACCTTCTTTACACCATCGCCCAATATTATGCCATATTTCACCAAAAACCTAGAGACTTTATTGGACGAGAACCTTTCTTCGCCCTCAGACTGACGGGCTAACTGGAGGGATGTGTTTACTACGCTTTGTGCCTTTTTAGAGGTAATCAGTGTTACAACCATCAATGCTCCCGCTATTACTAAAAATACAGGCTGACTCTTAACACTATGCGTGAGAGAGCTCATATCCATAACGCTAGGAGCTTGCCCACTAGCAGCCCATTCCTTAAAAGAGCTTAGTCCTGCCAAAGGTACTCCTATGAAGTTTACCAAGTCGTTACTCGCAAATGCCATTGCCAATGCAAATGTCCCTATCAATACTAATGATCGTAATACATTCGCGCCAAAAGCAGATATTAATATCTGGAAAATTACACCGCTTACAATAAATGTACTCAGCAACACCACTTGCATATGCGTCTGCAACCAAACGACTGTGTCATGCGGTATAAAAGTCAAGTCTTTTGCACCCTTCATTATCAGAAAGTTGGCTATTGCAGCAATCGTAATCCCTGCAAAAATACCCCCAAAATATTTAAAGCTTTTCTCTATCTTAAAGGAGAAAACAAGCCTGCTGATATACTGTATTATCAGTCCTGCCGTAAAGGCAACAAACACCGACAAGAATATCCCTAGTATTATCTGAAAAGCCTTGCTTGTATTGATATGTTCTATGAAAGGGATTGTATAATCCGGACTTGAGGTCTTTATCAGTGTCATTGCCACTGATGCACCAAGCAGTTCGAAAACTATCGATACCGTTGTTGACGTTGGTAAGCCAAAGGTATTGAACAAATCCAGCAAGACGACATCAGTTATCATTACTGCCAAAAATATCATCATTATCTCATTGAAATAGAAATGCTGTGGGTTAAATATCCCCTTTCGGGCAACCTCCATCATCCCTCCCGAAAATACCGCCCCTAAAACGATACCTAAGGATGCTACCAAGAAAATCCAAAACTTGGTAGACGCTCTTGAGCCAAATGCTGAGTTTAAAAAGTTTACAGCATCGTTACTAACACCTACGATTAAATCAGATATTGCAAGTATGAACAGTATGCCGACGAATGCTAAGTATAAATAATATTCCATCTAATAATTATATTGTCTGCCACAAAAATATATCCCCCTCATTTAATCAGATATGTATGCATATTAATTTTTTATTAAAGTTCCCTGTCACTCAATATCTTATTGAAAAACAGTATGCTAATAACTTGTTTCTCGATAAAAAATCGTAACTTAGTGTTTTGAAGTTTAAATAGTCAATACTTACTATTATGTTGGTAAAATCATTTGCAGGCGCGGTGTTTGGAGTTAATGCAGTAACAATAACCATCGAGGTCGATATTTCAAGAGGAATAAGATATATGCTCGTCGGACTGCCCGACAGCGCTATACGTGAAAGTCAGCAGAGAATAGACTCTGCCCTACGGCAGATTGGACTCAGTATGCCCAAAAAAAAGATAGTAATTAACATGGCACCCGCCGACATTCGTAAGGAAGGCTCAGCTTTCGACCTCCCAATAGCCATCGGAATTTTAGCAGCTTCGGAGCAGGTGGATGCAAGCAAACTTGAGAAGTTCGTTTTCATGGGAGAGCTATCACTCGACGGCACTCTAAAACCAATAAAAGGAGCATTGCCCATCGCCATCAATGCTAGAAAAGAAGGCTTCGAAGGACTTATTTTGCCAAAAGAAAACGCAAAAGAAGCTTCCGTAGTGGATACTCTGAAGGTTTATGGTGCCGATACAATAAAGGATGTTATTGACTTTCTAAATGGAGAAAACACTCTGACAGAGGAATATACTGACATAAGAGATGAATTTTCAAAAATGTCGGGAACGTGGGGGATAGACTTTTCCGATGTTAAGGGACAAGAAAACGTCAAACGTGCTTTAGAAATAGCGGCTGCCGGAGGACATAACATAATTCTTATAGGTCCTCCCGGTGCGGGAAAAACCATGCTGGCAAAACGAATCCCAACTATACTGCCACCCTTCACGCTCGGAGAGGCTCTCGAAACCACCAAAATCCATTCCGTATCGGGGAATATCGCCAAAAACACCTCGCTGATGATGACTCGCCCCTTCCGTTCGCCTCACCACACTATCTCCGACGTTGCCCTTGTCGGTGGCGGCTCATTTCCTCAACCCGGAGAAATATCACTGGCTCACAACGGTGTTCTGTTCCTCGACGAGCTACCTGAATTTAAACGCTCTGTCCTAGAAGTAATGAGGCAACCCCTTGAGGAACGCCATATTGTAATCTCGCGCGCCAGATTCTCAGTAGAATATCCTGCAAGTTTTATGATGGTGGCATCAATGAACCCCTGCCCCTGCGGATACTACAATCACCCTGAGAAAGAATGCGTGTGCATGCCAGGTGTGGTCGAGAAATATCTAAATAAAATATCGGGACCTCTACTCGACAGAATCGATATCCATCTTGAGGTAGTCCCAGTATCATTCAGTGAACTTAGTAAGACAAGCACCTCCGAATCCAGCAGCGATATCAGAGAACGAGTAATCAAAGCACGAAATATTCAAGCTCTAAGGTTTAAGGATATCGACGAAGTCTACTGTAATGCCCATATGAACTCAAAACTTATCAGACAACATACTCAACTGGATAATGCTGGAAGCGAAATGATAAAAGTAGCAATGGAGAAAATGGGTTTTTCTGCCAGAGCTTACGATAGAATCTTGAAAGTGGCAAGAACAATAGCCGACCTCGATAGCTCTGAAAATGTAAAAGATACTCACCTGTCGGAAGCTATACATTATCGCAGCTTAGACAGAAGCAATTGGGGACGATGATTAAAAAAAAATCTATCTTTGTGTATATAAATCATGGTGCTTTAATAAAATCAACAGCCAGCTTATGAATCTCGAAAGATTTATTGCAAAACGGATATTCAAAGGAGTGAATAGAAACGGGAAACTCTCCAATAGGGTAGTAATGATTTCCCAGCTATCCATTATTCTTGGCATTATTGTCATGCTCCTGTCAGTATCCATTGTACTCGGCTACAAGAAAGAAGTTGCCGAAAAGGCTTTCGGATTTGGAGCTCACATTCAAGTAACAAAACTGAACAACAACAATTCCTATGAGACTGAGTCTTTTGATAAAAACCATCCTATACGTAAAATAATACTGACAACAAAGGGAGTATCGAGCGTTAGCCCCTATGCCACAAAACCTGGTGTGCTGAAAACAGATACCGAAATTCATGGTGTCGTGTTCAAGGGCATTGACAATGACTTCGACTGGCAATTCTTTTCTAAAAATATAGTACAGGGCAAGGCTCTGAGTTTCCCGAAAGATAAAGTCTCTAATAATGTAATGGTATCATCCAACATTGCCAAACTACTAAATCTGTCGTTAGGAGACAACTTTCTCGTTTACTTTATCAACGAACAAGATAAGCGCCCGAGGGTCAGAAAGTTAAACATACAAGCAATCTACTCCACAGGACTGGAAGAATTTGACAATTTATTCCTGTACGGCGATCTTCGACAAATACAACAAGTCAGCCAATGGGACTCCACACAAATTTCGGGCTTTGAGGTGAGAGTGGCAGACCTCGCTACAATTGCTAATATTACAAACGAGATAAGTACAAAAACAGCATCTTTTTATTCTGAACAAGATGGTATGCTTGATGTGAAATCTGTTATAGACATCTACCCGCAAATCTTTGACTGGCTTGCCTTGTTAGACATGAATGTTTATGTAATAATAGTGCTAATCATTCTAGTGGTCGGCGTTTGCATGATATCGGGATTACTAGTCGTGATACTCGAAAATACTTATCATATAGGTGTTCTCAAAACACTGGGATATCAAAATGCGAAAATACGAAAGGTATTCAACAATATATCGCTAACACTTATTATTAAAGGCTTGCTGTGGGGAAACTCCATAGCCTACATCCTTATGCTGGTACAAAAATATTTCGGAGTCGTAAAATTAGACCCCGAAACATATTACCTGTCAAGTGTCCCTATAAGCCTGAACATCTTACCATTTATCCTGGTAAATGTAGGGACAATCATAGTCATATTCGTGATAATGACAATTCCAACATATGTGGCAAACAAAGTTGCTCCTGCCAATGCTATCAGATTCAACGACTAGTGCGCTTGTAGCCTTCCAATGGTAGTTTAATTTTATAAGTAGTCTTTTTGGGATTAGTCAACTTATTGTCTCTTAGCCAAGGATTAAATTCCTTCAGTATCTTATAGTTATAACCCAAATCATTTGCAAAAACCCCAAAGTCGCTTACCGTGGAGTCGATTGTGATATATTTTGTCTTCCATTGCGGATAGAACTCCGCTTCGGATATGTGAAAATTGTATAACTCAGGATTTTCCATTATCAATTTAAAACCAACAATCCTATATACATACCTCGCGGTTTCAGAGTTTAAAAGCATATTGTAGTAGGACCTGGTACTTTGCCTTTTCATCTGATTACTAAGCCCCCCGATACCACAATTATAAGCTGCGCAAACAAGTGTCCATGAGCCGAATTTATTATAAAGCCATTGTAGATGCTCGCATGCAGCTTGCGTCGACTTCTCAACATGATAGCGCTCGTCTACCTCTGAAGTAACTGTCAGCCCATGTGACTGTGCAGTACTAGACAAAAACTGCCATAGACCCGCAGCTTTTGCCGGCGAACGTGCGGTTTCATCCATCCCACTCTCGGCAACCATCAAATACTTGAAATCAGCGGGAATATTATTCTTCTTCAAAATAGGCTCCACTATCGAAAAAAACCTCTTCGACAACTTAATATATCTCAAAGTCTGAGAATGAAAATAGGCATGCGACATCAACTCCCTGTCAAGACTCTCGTATACGTCATAATACTCAACAGGCACTTTCTCCCCTGCAAAATTCACTTCTTTAGGAATATACGAAGACCCATAATACTCTATCCCTTTTGACTCCGGAGCAGGTGTCGACCCCTTATCTTCTATTTTATTTTTTTGAACTTGTTGGCTGTCTAATCCTCCAAAATTAATGGAACTCGCTCCTAAAACAATGCAAACAACTCCAATTAGCAATACCACCTTAAAAAAACCACTCTTAATTATTGACATTAAATCTCCTTTTAAAATTTAAAAGAGGGACTTAGTGTGTACAAGTCCCTCAATGATAACAATCTTGTTCGATAGCTTAGAACTATTGACTCTTCTTTCGAGAAGAGTACAATATGCGTAAGGCCGAAACTTTTCTCATTTCTTGCTTTACGTCTGTTACTATACCCATTCTTACGTTCTCGTCAACCTTTAAGGCCGTCGTAAAAGCGCCCTTTGCATTCTCCTCAACGGCTTCACGCTCCCCATCAAGATAGGTGCCGACATCTTGCAGTCGCGAAAACTGATCGTTAAGCTGAATCCTCGGAGCTGTACCATAAGCCTGAACAAAGGCCTTTTTCGGTGCTCCTACGTAGATATAGCTTATTGGCGTATTCTTCTTCATCTTGGTGACTTCCGTTGCATTTGGCACTGTGATATCTACATTGACAGTCACTTCACGCATGGAAGTACTAACCATGAAGAAAAACAGCAGCATGAACACGATATCCGGAAGAGATGCCGTTGATATGGCCGGTAAGTCTTTGTTATCGCCTTTTTTAAATCTAGACATAATTTACCTCCTTTTATTTATTTGGTTCTGCTTCCGAAATCGGAGCCTTAATATAGTCCTTTATTGCCTTCTCCTGATCTTCATCAAGCTCTGTAAAAGGCTTTCCGAACTCCTTAATAGACACCTCATTTCTTACCTCGTTAACAGCTGCAACTAACTCGTTTTGCACCTCAAGATAGGCTTTGTAATGAGTGCCGACATCATTCTGTAGAGATATAATGCCCTGAGGAACATCGCGAACTCCCAAGTTTTTTATTTCTTCCGATTTTACCTCCGGTAGCTCTTTCGAGTTATTGGGATTTAATATGAACTCCTTGGCTGCCTCTTTAAGCTTACTGATATCCATATACTCATTCTCTACGAGCAACTGGTCATCTTTACTAACCAAGACCACAAATAGATTACGCTCCTTTACCTCTGTCTTCACACCCGTATCGGGTGCCAACTCTGGAAGCACTCGCAATAGTCCTTGATCAACGTCCATCGTGGTGGTAACCAAGAAAAATATTAGCAACATAAAAGCAATATCCGCTAATGATGCTGCCGGGACTTCCGGTGTTTTACTTGCCATAATATTTTATTTTACCACGATTAATAATTCTAGTTAACTGCATTCCGCACTCCTGCGAACAATAGAGACACGATTGATATGCCTAATGCCGCAGTTGCTACATAAACAATGGCACCCGAAACCTTAATAAGATCTGGTGTCAAACTATTACTATCAATCATCTGTTTTATACTGGGAGTTTCTGTAATTGTTGAATCTGCCATCGAATAGCAAATAAATACTACTATTGCCACAACAGCAAAAATAGCTACTACGCCTATCAATTGCTTAGGATTACCTATTATCTGGATTACCCCTACAACCACTGCTGCAAGAGCTCCTACAACCAACAAAAATATACTCCAATTTATTGCATTCAGAACTACCCCTTGATGCTCTGCTCGATTTGCCGATTCTAAGCCTTCAATATTCTTGAAAATCATAAAAACCAATACAACCGAAATCAACATCAAGGCTCCGAGCACAATATTAAATATTAATTGCTTACTCATAATCTGATTCTTAGTTGTTTTTATGTTTAATCAAGATGTCAACAAAAGATATAGATGCGTCTTCCATGCTGTTGGTAATACTCTCTATTCTCGCAACACAATAGTTGTAGAATACCTGAAGAATAATCGCAACAATAAGACCCGATACCGTTGTGATAAGTGCAACCTTAATACCGCGTGCCACAAGTGTCGGACTGATATCTCCCGCTTTCTCGATTGAATCGAAAGCGTCGATCATACCAATTACTGTTCCCATAAATCCAAGCATCGGCGCAAGTGCAATAAACAACGCAATCCAACTGAGATTCCTCTCTAACTGTCCAACCATTACTCCGCCATAAGCAGTAACAGACTTCTCTACAACGTCCAAGCCTTCGTCTGCACGGTCTAAACCTTGATAGTAAATAGAAGCAACAGGCCCTCTCGTATTTCTACATACCTCCTTAGCTTCCTCAATACCTCCTCTCTCAAGAGCATCCTCTACTTTCCTTAGCAACTTCTTGTTGTTGGATGTCGCAAATGCAAGGTAAATCACTCTCTCAATGGCAAATGCCAATCCCAATACAAGTGTCAATAGTACAAAGGACATAAATATAGGCCCTCCCTCTATAAACTTGATAACAATCTCGTTTAGTAGTCCCCTATTGGCTTCTTCTGTTTTTGTAGGATCTAAATCAGACGCATTCTGAACGAAGGCTCCAACCGAAGCAAAAACTGCGTTCGACGCAGATACAAAAAACACCCAAACGAGCGTTAATAGCATAAATAGCTTTTTCATTACAACTTTTTTTTAATTAATACTTATTCTTTTATCTAATAATTTATTGCTCCATATCATTTTCACTGCGTGAAAGTAATGCTTTTTCTTTAATATCAAATGCAAAATAACAAATTATTTATGAAATTATTAAGTAATCATTACCTTGCAGGTCAAAACTAGAACAAAGTTATCAAAATTGCAAATATTTATGCCCAAAATCACTATTAAAATTTTATTGCTACCTTTTATACATGCCAGACAATATCCTACATATCAATGAATTAATTACAAAAACTATCAATGAAATATTTTATCCCTATTAATTTGTTTCGTGATATTATGCTCTCTTTTTTCCAATTTACTAGCATCATCTCCTTTCATGTGAACCTATTCAGCCTCTTAGTCTGTATTCGGCATGCCGCAGCTATGGATTTTTCCTCCTGAGAACCTATAATCTGAAACTCCGTGATAATTTCATTTTTCAACTCAGGATATTTCAAAACTATGTTGGTGGCAACATGCATGGCATTAACTCGTACAGCCTTGGGAAACACCTGACTTTTGAATATCTTGCTGCAAAATTCGAGAAATTTGCCATCTTCATCTTCCGTGTACTCCATGTCAGTCAGGGTTCTGAGCAGACCTCTGAGCAGCCCAAACGAACACTCATTTGCTGATTGCAAGAGAAAGGATATTAACCGGGGAGCGAAACTTTGCAACATTGGACTGTTCGCATCTGCTACTTTTGTAAGCACCCATGCAGCCCGCCAACTTGCGTCTTGACTGTCTTTGTTGGTGGCAATATGTACTAACTCCGCTATCGCACTGGGAGTATCTATAGCCATTTCTGCGAGAACTGAAACAGGTATTTCCGTTCTCTCCGCCTGCCATAGAAACTCCTTTAGCTCGGGAAACATTCTAAGACTTTTTAAGTTGAAGCATCAACTCGTCTAACTGCTCAAGCGCAATGTCAGACGGAGAGTCTATCATTACGTCTCTGCCTGCGTTATTTTTGGGGAAAGCTATAACATCTCGGATTGAATCTAAGCCTGCAAACAACGACACCAGCCTGTCGAAACCAAAGGCAATACCGCCGTGTGGTGGTGCTCCGTATTTGAATGCATCCATTAGAAAGCCAAACTGCGCCTGCGCTTCATCCTTTGTGAAACCCAAGACCTTGAACATTTTTGATTGAAGCTCGGAATCAAAAATTCTAATTGACCCTCCTCCTATCTCTACCCCATTGATTACCAAATCATAAGCATTGGCATTCACCTTGCCCGGATCTGTATCCAACAAGTCTATATGTTCTTTTTTAGGCGAGGTGAATGGATGGTGCATAGCATAGAAACGCTTGCTATCTTCGTCCCACTCCAATAGCGGGAAGTCGATTACCCACAGAGGTTTAAATGTGCTTTTGTCCATAAGTCCCATCCTTCGTCCCATCTCTAAGCGCAACTCGCTAAGTGCCTTGATATTAGAATGCTTGTCGCCCGAAAGTACAAGTATTAAATCGCCATGATTAGCACCACACTTATCCGCCCATTTCTTTAAATCTTCCTGAGAGTAGAATTTGTCGACAGACGATTTGAAAGTGCCATCTTTATTGCATTTCACATATACTAAGCCTTTTGCTCCAACCTGAGGACGTTTTACCCAATCAGTCAGCCCGTCAAGCTCCTTCCGTGTATATTCTGAGCAGCCTTTCGCACATATCGACCCAATGTGTTCAGCATCGTCGAACACCTTGAAGTCCCTACCTTTTACCACTTCCGTAAAGTCGTTGAGATGCATCTCAAAACGAGTGTCGGGCTTGTCGTTGCCATATTTCTCAAACGCCTCAGCATAGGTCATGCGGGGAAACTCAACCAGCTCCACATCCATTACTTTCTTAAACAGAAATCTTATGAGACCCTCGAAAGTACTCAGTATATCCTCTTGATCAACAAAAGACATTTCGCAGTCTATTTGTGTAAACTCAGGCTGACGGTCGGCGCGTAAGTCCTCGTCTCTGAAACATTTGACTATCTGAAAATACCTGTCGAATCCCGAAACCATCAACAGCTGTTTGAAGGTCTGTGGCGATTGTGGCAGAGCATAAAATTTACCCTCATTAACCCTCGACGGTACAACAAAATCACGTGCACCCTCAGGAGTAGATTTTATTAAGACAGGTGTTTCTACTTCAATGAAGTTAAGACTGTCCATATAGTTGCGCGTAGCAATTGCAAGTTTTGAACGAAGTTCCAAATTCCTTCTCACAGGCGTTCTTCTTAAATCTAAATACCTGTATTTCATCCTAATATCATCGCCTCCATCGCTTTCGTCTTCAATGGTGAACGGCGGCGTTTCGGAAGAGTTGAGAATATTTAAATCTTGTACCTCAACTTCTATGCTGCCCGTCGGAATTTTATCGTTCTTACTACTACGCTCCCTTGTCGTTCCCGTAGCTTGTATAACAAACTCTCGCCCCAATGACTCCACTATTTCTCTGACCTTATCGTCGGAATTTTCTTCAACTACTAATTGAGTTATCCCATATCTGTCGCGAAGGTCGATAAAACTCATGCCTCCAAGCTTTCGCAACTTTTGCACCCAACCGGCAAGTGTTACTTTCTTACCAATATTTTCTTTACGGAGTTCCCCGCAATTGTGTGTTCTGTACATCTTAGTATATGTGTATATGTTTATGATGCAAAAGTAAGATATTGTCCGTAAACTAGTAAATTTACTTTGAAAAAAGTCTGCCATCCACAGAATTTCCCATACCTGCCAAACTCATAGAAAAAATCTATAGAAATAAATACGCATCATACGAGTATTATGCGTATGTTTGTAGAAAATTTATTTGTAGATGGACATATCAAACAAGGCAAAAACAGCACTACTAGCTCTTATAGAGGTGTATAGGGACAAGAGTGGGCAACCCACCCAAATAAGCTATGTAGCCGAGAACATCGAGGTATCCAAACGAAGCCTCGAAAGCATTTTTTCATCTCTAAAGCATTCGGGCATTTTGCATAGCGAACTCGGAAAGAGTGGTGGTTATCAGTTGGCTAAGTCCGCAAATTCCATAAGCGTGTTGGATGTCGTGAACGTATTTGATACTGTCGACCACAAAGCATTAGAGTACGATGATAAGTTGCATACACTGAAAGAGGCGTACTTGATAATAAATAATTTCATAAGTAAGACCTTATCAGAAATTACTCTTGAGATTTTGGCAAAAGAAAGGGAAACATATATATACACCATATAATAGTTATAAGTTATGACAAGAATTGCACAAAGTCTAACCGACTTAATCGGTAGAACACCACTGTTGGAAGTTAAGAACTACAACAAAGCACACGGAGTGGAAGCGGCATTGACCGTAAAACTTGAGTATTTTAATCCCGGAGGAAGCGTGAAAGACAGGATTGCTCTCGCTATGATTGAGGATGCAGAAAAGAGCGGTGGATTAAAGCAGGGCGGCACTATAATCGAACCCACTAGCGGTAATACCGGGATAGGGCTTGCATGGGTAGCTGCATCAAAAGGTTATAAATTGATACTGACAATGCCCGACACCATGAGCGTTGAAAGACGAAATTTGCTAAAAGCATTGGGAGCAACACTTATATTGACTCCGGGAGCAGAGGGGATGAAAGGAGCTATAAACAAGGCTGCCGAAGTAAGCAATGAAACACCGAACTCAATCGTGTTGCAGCAGTTCGACAATCCTGCAAACCCAAGAATACACAGCGAAACCACTGCCGAAGAAATATGGAACGACACCGACGGACAGATAGATATAGTGGTCAGCGGTGTCGGCACGGGAGGCACAGCATCGGGAGTTGGAAAAGCACTGAAAGCCAAAAAGAGCGAAGTGAGGATAGTTGCTGTCGAGCCCGTAGATTCGCCAGTTATCAGCGGAGGAAATCCCGGACCACACAAAATACAGGGTATCGGAGCAGGTTTTATTCCAAAAAACTACCATGCAGAGTTTGTCGACGAAGTGTCGCAAGTAAGCAATAACGATGCAATAAAAACCAGCAGAGAACTCGCACGTACCGAAGGGCTTATAGTCGGCATATCATCAGGGGCAGCATTGAGTGCCGCAAAAGAAATAGCAAAAAGACCAGAGAATAAAGGTAAGCGCATAGTGGCAGTATTGCCCGACACAGGAGAAAGATACTTGTCTACAATACTCTACGACAACGAAAACCTACCGCTGTAGGTTGTATATTCAATTTATATTCTTGTTTTTGTAACGGCAGTTGCAGTAACCGCAGTTACTAGATACATTTCAGCTTATAATTAGAATGTTACGACTAAGGATAAGTGTTGAAATATTAATTGTCTTTTGCTTTTAAAATCTGAATAAATGAGATTCTATAATCGGGTGAATGAATTGGCAGAGCTACAGAGGATACGGAATTTATCCTTCGTCGAGCATTCGCGCATGACAGTGCTAACAGGGAGAAGGCGGATAGGCAAGACAAGTCTTGTTATGAAGTCAGTGGAGGGATTACCCTCCATCTACCTGTAGGGCGTAAGAGTGAAGCCACTCTTTGTATGGAGTTTATTCCCCTTATTGCTAGCGCCCTCAACATCTTCGTACCTAAGGAAATACGCACTTTCCGCTCGCTGTTTCAGTATCTTATGGAGTTGGCAGGCAGTAGACCATTCGATTTGGTAATAGATGAGTTTCAGGAGTTCTATAATATCAATGAGTCAATATACAGCGATATGCAAAATATATGGGACTCTTATAGGACAAAATCAAAAATGAATCTCATTGTCTCGGGCTCAGTGTACTCGTTGATGCACAAAATTTTCCATTCTAAGCGCTGTCTCAGGAGGTGTCAATACTCAAAGTAAAATTGAAGCAACACTGGGAAACAAGGCGATAGGCGGGCATCTTAGACGGCTGATTGAAGACTACGGTATCATCTCTCGTAAACGCCCCATACTAGCAAAAGAAGGTAGTCATACTGTCAGATTCGAGATACACGACAAGTTCATCCGCTTTTGGTTTAACTATTTCGACCGCCATCGCTCGTTGATAGAAATTAATAACTTCCCGGGACTGCAAGAAATTATCAAAGCAGACTATTCAACATATTCGGGAAAAATGTTAGAACTTTATTTCAAACAGCAATTTGCCGAAAGCTTAGAATATAAGAATATTGGGTCGTGGTGGGAGTCAAAAGACAAGCAAAATGAGATTGACATCGTTGCCCTGAAACTCAAAAAGAACCACGCAGTAGTGGCAGAAGTGAAACGCCAAAAGAAAAATCTTAAGCCAGAAGTATTTGCGGCAAAGGTAGAACACCTAAAACATAAACTACTGCCAAAATACCACATAGAGGCAAAATATCTATCTTTAGAGGACATGTAGCTTATTTCTTCCAATTAAAATCGTCGGGGAATTGTAGCCTGTGAATTATCTCTCCGCCACCACTTAGGCGCATCCACGACTTGAAGCCCTCTTTGCCCTTGCTAAACTCGATTACTCTCGCCCCGTTTGGCTTCAGGTCGTTGTAAACAGTGTCGCAGCCGCTAAAGCGTCCGTAGGCAAGCAGAATCTTGTTCCAATAGACCGCAAAGTCATTGTTATGATCGTGTCCGACAAACACTCCTTCTACATCGCCCATCTCTTTCATCGACACAAACAATCCCGAGTTAAGGGAAGGACAGCAAACTTTCTCTCCCCTTGTTCCAATCATGAGAGAGCTGCCACTGGTGGCTGCATAATCATATTCGGGAATGGGAATATGGAAAAAAGCTAATGATGGCACTGCTTTCCCAGCGTTTTTCTCTGTAAAAACACGACTGTTGTGTCTATACCAATTGATTTGGTCAGCATGAATATGCCCGTAGCCTTTTATACCATCAATGGTGGAATAAGCATTGGAATCGAACAAATACAAAATACGTTCGGGCTTGTCGCTCCCCTGCGACGAAACCGTCAGTATACAGTTGCCCACGCCTGTTATATTGGGAGTAGTACTCATTGTGTTGTGAGGAATACCTTTGACAATATCATACAGCTCACTGCGACTCTTGCCAAACTCATCGTCGTGATTTCCAAAAGTTAGAGCAAAGGGAATACCACGTTTGGACATAGGCTCCATAATTTCGATCATGGATGCTTTGGCAGGCTTGCCGTAAATCGCATCACCCGTATGAATTACCAAATCGGGCTTCTCTGCATCAAGCATTTCGTTGACATTTTCCAATGCTCGCTTGGAGCGAGGATTGCCAGATACGTAGTGAGTGTCGGCAAATTGTACAATCTTAAACTTGCCATCCTTATTGTAGCTGAAGTTTTTGGCAATAGAACTTCCCAAATTACTCGTGTCCTGCTCGGTCTGCGAACTCCCTGCCAGCACATTGGCAGCAGCTCCTGCCGATACTATGCCTGTCATCCCCGCAAGCGAAGACCCTTTGATAAAAGAACGTCGGTCAATATATTTCATGTGTTTATAATTTGTTTTTTAATTGCCACATGTATCTCGCCAATCAGAATCATACTTCTGTGTGAGACTTGTCTCATGGCTCGTTTCATGTGTTTATTTTTTCACAATAACATGTAAGCACCAAAAGGAGATTGATCATTTTGACGCAACATCTGCAACTCCCTAAATAAGAACTTCTAAACTACTTGCTATTTCATTTATTTGTTCTTTCACGGATGTAAAAATACAAATATAGTGATATTATAGGAACTATTCAGCCAAAAGTATGCATCCATTCCTATCATAAAATGGCAAGTTAATATAAGCAATATGCCGTACGCTCTAGGCTATAAGTTTGGGCTTTAGCCCAAATGTTTTTTTTTGCTGATAATCTATTTGTTATTATCTTCGTGGGGAAAATGAATAAGTATAACAAAACAGTACGGGACGGGGCAAAAAAGACAACAAGAATATAAAATGAAACGAGCCATGAGAAGAGTCCTCACATACGAGAATGATTATATTGACGAGATATATCTGACAATTAAAACAAAATATAAACACATGAATAATATCAAGAAAACAACTTTAGCAGCAATACTAGTAACACTGCTGAGTATCAATGCTTTTGCTCAGAAAAGCCCCATAGATTACGTCAACCCTTTTATCGGGACAACAAACTACGGGATAACCAATCCGGGTGCAGTAGTGCCAAGAGGCATGACCTCAGTAGTACCGTTCAACGCTACTGGCTCATCTCTCAACAAAAATGATAAAGACGCTCGTTGGTGGTCGGCTCCCTACGAGTGGGATAATAAATATTTCACGGGTTTCACTCACGTAAACCTTAGTGGCGTGGGCTGTCCCGATCTCGGTGTTATCTTGGTGATGCCCACAACAGGCGAGGTGAATGCCGACTACAAACAATACGGCTCTACGGCTAGCGAGCAAAAAGCATCGCCGGGATATTTCTCTTTCATCCTCGATAAATATCAGGTGAAGGCAGAAGCAACAGCCACACAACGTGCAGGAGTTACCCGCTACACTTTCCCCGCAGGGAAAGCCAACATACTGCTAAATCTTGGTGTCGGCATGACAAACGAGGAAGGTGGCTCAATAAGACTAGTGAAAGACAACGAGGTGGAGGGACACAGAATGACAGGGACTTTCTGCTATGCCAAATCGCTCGAACGTCCGGTTTACTTTGTAGCTCGTCTAAATAAAAAACCTGACAACAGCGGACTGTGGAAGAAAATGCAAAAACTACAAGGCGCAGAAGACGCATGGAGCGTAACAAGCGGAAAATATAAATACTACGATAAATTTAAATCTATTGTCGCAGGCGACAGCGTAGGTGCTTATTTTACTTTCGACCTTAAAGACAAGGCAGAAATAGAAATGTATGTGGGCGTTTCATACGTCAGTATCGACAATGCAAGAGAAAATCTGGAAAAAGAAGTGGGCGACAGAGACTTTGACGAGGTACATAAAGAAGCCATGAAAGAGTGGGATAAAACCCTGGCGGTCGCAGAAGTGGAAGGCGGTACAGATGACGACAAGACCGTATTCTACACCTCCCTATATCATATGAATATACACCCAAACGTGTTCCAAGATGTAAACGGCGACTATATGTCGATGGACGGACACGACATACTGAATACAAATGGCAAAAACCGCTACACCGTATTCTCCTTGTGGGATACATACCGAAATTATCATCAAGCCATAACAATACTACACCCCGAAGAACAAATGGATATGGTGCGCTCGATGGTAGATATGGCTAAAGAGGGCGGATGGCTGCCTAGATGGGAACTAAACAGCTCCGAGACATATACGATGGAAGGCGACCCCGCACTGCCCGTAATTGTTGACAGCTACTTTAAAGGCTTGACAGATTTCGACGTACAGGAAGCCTACGACGCAATGGTAAGATCGGCAACTACAAAAGGAAGCGACAACCCTATACGCCCCGACATAGACCACTACCTCGCCGAAGGATATGTACCGCTGGAAGAGGAGTTTGACAACTCCGTGTCGCACGCATTAGAGTACTATATTGCAGACTGGAGCCTAGCTCAATTTGCAAAAGCACTAGGCAAAACAAACGACCACTACAAATTCCTTAACCAATCGTTGAGATATAAAGAGTATTACGATAAAGAGTATGGAATATTCAGACCAAAACTTAAAGACGGAACTTTCCTCCCCAACTTCGACCCACATCAAGGGCTGGACTTCGAGCCATCTCCCGGATTCCACGAGGGCAACGCTTGGCAATATACATTCTACGCACCTCACGACATAAAAGGATTGGCAAAGCTGATGGGTGGCAACAAGGCTTTCGTAAGCAAACTGCAAGTGCTATTCGACAGTGCATACTACGATGCCAACAACGAACCCGATATCAATAACCCCTACTTGTTCAGCTTCTTCAAAGGTAGCGAATGGCGAACCCAAGAACTAGTGTCGTCCCTACTGAAAAAACACTTTAAAAACTCTACCGACGGACTACCCGGCAACGACGACTGCGGAACAATGTCGGCATGGGCGTTCTTTAGCATGGCAGGATTTTATCCGACAATACCCGGAAAACCCGAATACACCCTGACAACTCCCCTATTCGACAAAATGACCATACACCTCAACAAAAACTACTACAAAAACAACGAACTCGTCATAGAGAAAAAAGGAAAGGGTCAGTATATATCAAGCATCGAGCTAGACGGCAAGAAATACAAAGATTATAACATATCGCACGAAGACCTTTTTAATGCTAAGGTGCTTACAATAAACACAACAGACAAAAAATAAAAAACTTGTTATTTCCCAAACTTTAATTATATTTGGGAGATTTATTAATTAAATACAATAATAATATGGCTAACAAAATCCAAGACATTGAAGGTATCGGAAAAGTATTCTCCGAAGCACTTGCTAAACAAGGCATCGACACAGTTGCTCAACTTCTTGAAAAAGGAGCTTCAAAAACAGGTAGAAAAAAACTTGCAGAAGCTACGGAGATAGACGAGAAGCTGATACTAAAATGGGTGAACATGGCAGACTTATTCAGAATTAAGGGTGTAGGCTCAGAATTTTCAGAGCTACTTGAGGCTGCTGGCGTTGACACTGTTAAAGAGCTGAGAACTAGAAATGCAGAAAACCTGCACGCAGCACTTGTAAAAGCTCAAGAGGAGAAAAAAATTACAAGAGCCGTTCCGGCACTTAAACAAGTGGAAGACTACATAGAGCAGGCAAAAAAACTAGAACCCGTAGTTACATATTAAGAATAAATAGTAGTCAGCGGTCGGTGAACAGTGGTCGGTCGATTTCTGTTCACTAATCGCTGACGACTGCTCACTGCTTTTGTCAGGCATCTTAAAACATGGCAATATGACAGTTGAACTGTTGAAGGTCTAAAATGCTATATGCTGTACGCTTTAGGCTATAAGCAAACAGCCGATATTGATACAGCAATACTATGATATTACAAAGCTACGATGTGGGATGTTACAGGCTGCAAGCCATAATTAATTCAGCCCATGGCAACGCCATGGGGAAAGGAATGACGAGATAGTAAGCGCCCTGTAAGGGCAGATTATTTACAGCAAAAGCATATAGCGTACAGCTTATTGCAAAATTTTAAACACATGAAATTATTAATGACAGCTCTTGTTGCAGTAGCGTTTTTAAGCTCCTGCGACAATAAAGGCTCTCAAAGCACGTCCTCAGCAAGTGCCTCAGAGGTAGATTACACACAGTATGTTGACCCATTTATTGGGTCTGACTACCACGGTCATGTATTCGTGGGTGCAAACGTTCCAAACGGAGCAGTGCAAGTGGGACCAACCAACTATATCAAAGGCTGGGACTGGTGCTCGGGATATCACTATTCCGACAGTGTGATGACAGGATTCTCGCAACTACACCTCAGCGGCACAGGCATCGGCGACCTTGGCGATGTACTGATAATGCCATACACAGGTGCATTAAACACAAAATTCGGTTCGCCAAAAGATATGGACGGAACTTATACCTCCAAATACTCACACGACGACGAAACCGCCCAAGCAGGATACTACCAAGTGAGACTGAAAACTTACGACATAAACGTGGAACTATCTGCAACAAAGCGGGTTGCAATACATAAATACACATTCCCAAAGGCTGACGAAGCTCATATCGCTATTAACCTGACAAAAGGAATAGGCTGGGATAAGGTGAGCGACTCACAACTAAAGAAAATCGACGATAATACATACGTAGGATACCGCAAATCAAAGGGCTGGGCTAACGACCAATGGATGTATTTTGCTATCAGAAGCAAGAAGGCTATCCAATCGTTGAAAATCGAGCAAGAGGGCGAGCTTAAAGATGTAAACGAAGCCACAGGCAAAGATATAAACGGCTTCCTGACTTTTGCCACCGAAGCTAATGAGGAGGTGATGCTGAAAGTAGGCATATCTCCCGTCAGCATTGACAATGCACTTGCCAACATCGACAGTGAACTCCCCGACTGGAATTTCGACAAAGTTGTTGCCGATGCAAAAACAGCATGGAACAAAGAACTGTCGAGAATAGCAATAAAATCAGACGACAAAGCAAAACTTCGTAAGTTCTACACCGCAATGTTCCACGCTTTCCATGCTCCATTCTATTTCAACGATGCAAACGGCGATTATAGAGGAACAGACAAAAAGGAATATAAAAATCCGGGATTCGACAATTATACAGTATTCTCATTATGGGATACTTACAGAGCCGAACATCCACTATACACTCTGCTAGACCACAAAAGAGTACAGGACTTCGGTGCTACCATGATGGCTATTTTCGAGCAGCAAGGCAGGCTACCCGTGTGGCATCTGATGGGCAATGAAACCGACTGTATGGTGGGATACCCCGGCATAACAGTACTTGCCGACATGTATCTGAAAGGCATCTATACAGACAAGCCCGAAGCAATATATAATGCTCTGAAAACCACTGCCAACTTCGACGACGGCAACGGTAGCGGATGGATACTGAAAACTAAGTATCTACCTTCGGACAAAGTGAACGAGTCAGTGTCGAAAGGCGAAGAGTATGCCGTGGCTGACTGGGCAGTGGCGCAAGTTGCAAAAGAACTCGGACACGAGCAGGACTACAAAGAGTTCTCAGAAAGAGCCAAATACTATCAGCTTTACTACGACCCAAAAGTCGGATTTATGAGAGGAAAACTCGAAAACGGACAGTGGCAGGAATGGTTTCATCCCGTGTACAACGAACACCGCAAAGGCTACTACACCGAAGGTAATGCTTGGCAATATCTCTGGATGGCTCCTCAGGATGTGGAAGGATTAGTTGAACTGATGGGCGGCAATGAGATATTTGCAACAAGACTAGACAGCCTGTTTTCCATAAGCTCTGAGATGAATGAGGAAGCATCGAACGACATTAGCGGCATGATTGGTCAATATGCCCACGGCAACGAGCCAGGACACCACACCATATACATGTACAACTACGTGGGACAACCTTGGAAAACCGCCGAGAAAGCAAGATACATAATGAACACCCTATACACCGACAAACCCGACGGTCTGTGTGGAAACGAAGATTGCGGACAAATGTCAGCATGGTACATCCTATCAAGTATGGGTATATACTCAGTGAACCCCTCAAACTCAGTGTTCGTATTGGGAAGTCCACTTCACGACGAGGTTATAATCAATGGTGCAGAAGGAAATAGCTTCACCATCAAGGCAATAAACAACAGCGACAAGAATATTTATATTCAGTCCGCCACACTGAACGGCGAACCTTACACGCCTACATACATAACTTACAGACAGATAATGAATGGTGGCATGCTGGAGCTTACAATGGGCGACACCCCCTCCAAAACATGGGGAACAGTGCCTAAGGACTTTCCAACATCTGGTTTGAAGAAATAGAAGTATTTAAAGCAGGGTATTCCACAAGGATACTCTGCTTATTTTAGATTATAGTTGTAATTTATTTTGTTGAATAATTTATCAATTGAAATCATGAAAAAACTTCATATCTTATTTTTCATTTGCACTCTATTCTATCAAACAACTTACGCAAGTGAAACACCTGTTGATTATGCGAATCCTTTAGTTGGAACATTGTCAAAATTTTCTCTGTCCAACGGCAACACTTATCCAGCAATAGCTCGCCCGTGGGGAATGAACTTCTGGACGCCCCAAACAGGAAAAATGGGAGATGGATGGACATATAGATATGACGCAGACAAAATCAGAGGATTCAAGCAGACTCATCAACCCAGCCCTTGGATAAATGACTATGGGCAATTCTCAATATTTCCAATAACAGGCGCACCAACTTTCGATCAAGATGAAAGGGCAAGTTGGTTTTCCCATAAAGCCGAAGAAGCTACCCCATACTCATATAAAGTATATTTAGCTGACCATGACATCCTTACAGAACTGACACCAACAGAAAGAGCAGCAATATTTAAGTTTACTTTTCCAAGAAATGATCACTCTTATGTGGTGGTTGATGCCTTTGACGACGGTTCTTATATAAAGGTAATACCTGAAGAAAACAAAATAATAGGCTATACAACAAAAAACTCAGGGGGAGTTCCAGAGAATTTCAAAAACTACTTTGTTATAACTTTTGACAAGAAATTTGCCTATACTGCAACAGTAGACGAAAAGGTGTTGAAAGAAAACCGACTAGAAACAACAAGTAAGCACGCTTACGGTATAATAGGTTTCAGCACAAATAAAGGTGAAGTAGTACACGCAAAGGTTGCATCATCTTTTATAAGTTTTGAGCAAGCAGAATTGAATCTGAAGGAGCTAGGCAACAAATCTTTTGAAGAACTGAAAGCCGAAGGAAAGGACAGATGGAACAAAGTGCTGGGCAGAATTGAAGTTGTAGACAAGAATATCGACAAGCTGAGGACTTTCTACTCATGCTTTTATCGTTCTGTGCTATTCCCACGAAGTTTTTATGAAATAGACAGAAATGGGAAAGTAGTTCATTACAGCCCATACAATGGGAAAGTAGTTCCGGGATATATGTTTACCGACACCGGTTTTTGGGATACATTCAGATGCTTATTCCCATTTTTAAACTTAGCCTTCCCATCAATGAATGCGAAGATACAAGAGGGCTTGGCAAATACCTACAAAGAAAGTGGTTTCCTACCTGAGTGGGCAAGTCCCGGGCATAGGGGCTGCATGGTTGGCAATAATTCTGCCTCTGTAGTGGCAGATGCTTATATAAAAGGCATTAGAGGTCAGGACGTAGAAGCATTGTGGGAGGCTGTAGTCCACGGAGCAAATGCAACTCATCCCAAAGTAAGTTCGACAGGTCGTTTGGGATATGAATATTACAATGAATTAGGTTATGTGCCTTATGATGTGAAAATTAATGAGAATGCCGCACGCACACTTGAATATGCTTACGATGATTGGTGTATATATAAATTTGGGCAGGCACTAGGAAAGCCAAAGTCGGAAATCGGCATTTATGCCAAAAGAGCATTGAACTACAAGAATCTTTACGACAAAGAGCATAAGTTAATGCGCGGAAGAAACAAAAATGGAGAATTCCAATCACCTTTCAATCCTCTAAAATGGGGTGATGCCTTCACCGAAGGCAATAGCTGGCATTACTCATGGTCGGTATTCCACGACCCTAAAGGTCTAATCAATTTGATGGGTGGTAAAAGAGAGTTTAATAAAATGATGGACTCAGTATTCAGCGTACCTCCTTTATTTGATGATAGTTATTATGGGGGAATAATACATGAAATAAGAGAAATGCAGATTATGAACATGGGCAACTATGCACATGGTAATCAACCAATACAACACATGATTTATCTATACAATTACTCTGGTGAACCATGGAAAGCACAATATTGGATAAGAGAAGTTGTGGACAAGCTGTACACTGCTGCTCCAGATGGATATTGTGGGGACGAGGACAATGGGCAGACATCAGCATGGTACGTATTTTCGGCTATGGGTTTCTACCCTGTATGTCCCGGAAGCAATGAATATATAATTGGTTCACCAATATTTGACAAGGTATCTGTTCATCTGGAGAATAATAAAACTCTGCTTCTTAAATCCTATAATAACAGCAAGAATAACAGGTACATAAATTCAATTACAGTAGATGGCAAAGAATACGATAAGAACTACTTTACACACGAACTTTTAAATTCAGGAGCTACAATAGAGTATAAGATGTCGGACAAGCCCAATACAAGCAGAGGGACAAAAGACAGTAGCTTCCCATATTCGTTTACAGACGAATTGGAGAGTAAGAAGTAGAGCTGCATGGTGAGATTAAATATCCGTCATTGCTAAAAAGTATGGCATGTAAATATTAGCTATATGCCGTACGCTTTAGGATATACGCAATTTAATTGCTAATGATTAATGAAACAGCTGATGATAATGTACTGATTTGCTGATGACAAGAGATGAATAAATGAACGTCATTGCGAGGAGCCAGCGACGAAGCAATCTGTTCTTCGTTGCAGGAGATTGCTTCGCTGACGCTCGCAATGACCTATGACTATGCAGAGAAATAACCACCCCGCCTTGAGAAGGAGGGGATTTAAAAACTCTCTTGAGTTTGACAGTTCGAGAGACTAAAGCATTGATAAGGAGCGACTTGCATTTTTAAGCGCGCACTACCCTTTAGTTAAAATATTGATTTATATCTTTTTGTGGTGTCGTATCTCTAGGCGTAGTAAGTTTAAGCGATTTGATAAGCTTGTCCTGCTCGGGGGATATGGCAGAGCGTAGCCAGGTGATCTCAGCCTTATTGCCCTCCTGTAATTCCGATAATTGCATCTTGTCTATGGTTCTTATTAACTCTCTTGTCTGCATCTTCGTCTGTAGCCTCAAGTAGTTAAGCATTGTATAAGCCATGAAGCACATAGCAACATGACCCTCTATTCGTTTATTTGTCCAATGATGTATCGGACGTATCTGCAACCGACTTTTCAGAGTTCTAAATGCATGTTCCACCTCGAACAGGTCTTTGTATTTATCCAAAACTTGTTCCGCAGGAAGATCGGTGGTTGTCGATATTGCCTTAAAGCCATCCACTTCTCATCTGCCTTTATTTTCTCTATATCCAGTATATAGTGTTCTTCATTATCTTGTTTTATGAAGCGTCCTGCACCTTTACGTTTGCTCTGTTTTAGTTTTGATGGCTCCTTGATAAGCCTTTCAGCTTTGCCGATTAACTTCTCTCGTTCTGAGGCTTCTTTTCTTGCTCGTTTCAGACTGTAAGTACAGATTATCTTTCTGTCTTGATACTCTACAGCAGTATAACTAAAAGCATCTTTGCTACTATTGCCTAGTGCTTGATGCTTACTTCGGTCAATAAGTTGCTTGCTAACAGTCTGGGGAAGATTTTTTATCCTATCTCCCAGAATATAGTCCAACCCATCTTGCTCCTCCATGAACTTGCGGTTATCTCTGTCTATCATGGCACTGTCGGCTACTGCTATGACATTGTCTATACTGTAAGACTTCCGTAATTCTTTCAGCGCATCGGTCATGGTAGCACCCTCGTAAGTATTACCTCTGTAGAGATTGTAAGTTATGGGATTGCGCAGCTTGGTGGCAATACGCTCAAGTTGCTGAGCTGGATAGTCTTCCACTTTGCCTAATGAATACAATGTTCTATGACGCGAAGAACCGTCATGCTTATAGGACTCTACGATGCGTAGGTATGTCCCCGACTTCTTATTTTCTACTCTCAGAAATGCCATGCGGCAAAGACAGGTAATTTAAAAGAGACATGCAAGTCTTTTTCGCACTACTTTTTTATATTTCAAAACACCCCTCTAGCCCAATAAAATCAATAATGACTCCTCTAAATATAGCCAAAATCAGCCTCAAACTGTCAAACTCAAGAAAAGGTGGAACGTATTTATAAGGCATTAGACTATAAGTCTGCTCCTTTCGTGAGACGAAAATCCGTAGTGCACAAAACGAAATTCAAAAAAAATCAAGAGGCTAGCCCTTAGCTAAATACAGCCATTAGCCTGCAATGTGGGCTAGGCGTTGAGACCCTAAAAAGTCTCAACGCTTTTTATATCCGAAACACCAAGCCCCACTCAATATTGTCGGCTACAAAATTTGCCGCTCGGATTGCCACATGCAGACTCATAAAATCGGTCAGCCGATAGCGAACTCCCGCCCTTTCATAATAAAATGAACCTAAGCCCTCAGAGTTGTAAGCCCAAAAACCCAGCTGCAAGATTCCCGAAAACCTGCCTACTAGCATTTCGTAGGTACCGACTAATCCGACTCGATATAGATGCATCGAAAAACCTTCATCCTCATAGTAAGTCATAAAATCAATACCCGTCCCTACCCTCGTCCGCTTGTTTAATGTCCACTGCACCGTGGGCTGTATCGCTTGTATATAGCGATGTCTCATGTTGTCGCTCACTCCTGTATAGCGGTAGCCCAAGTTCCACATAATGTCAAAATCCATTTTCTTCTCGCAGCTAATATCCTTATTGCGCTCTGGCAAAGGCGTGCGGGCTTTCAGATAGTAACGAGCTCCCACAGTGCCGGCAATAGCATTTAAACCCATATTCAAGTACGAGAGTTTCCCGTTTGAGTAGTGCTCAAAATTCAAATCTGCATATAAGTCAAACCTATCGGATATGCTGTAGTTCGCACTTGCGCCCAACGATATATAGGCGTTTACAGATGTTCCAACAAAAAGATTTCTCGGATTAACAATCGAGTCCCATGGATTAAAACCAAACCCGATTCCAAAAGCTATATCACCATCAAAAGTAAATTTATTCTTACGAACTAAAGGAAATGACACATAGGGATACACAGACCAGAAATCAGTAATAAACTCCTTTGCATAAGGATTGCTGAAAAATGTATATTGAAGCCCTACCCCTACCTTCGGGAAGTTGTACAAATGATGCCACTCCTTGTTGCCTGTGGTCTGCACACCAAACCTTAGATTGGCTGAAGTCATAAGATAACTCCTTGCATATCCTCGCGCCCCGTCGACAGGCATATTGCCACCTCCCTTTAGCCCAAATGAAATATACTGCTCCTGAGCCGATGCTGAAAGCATACAAAATAACAATGTGAAAATAGATGAGATGTGTAAAAGCTTGCCTCTGAGCACGCCAATTGCCTGATTGTGTACAAATTGCCTTATTTTCCTTGTTGTTGAGTGTTTCAAAAATACCATACTACAGCTGTCAATGAATAGTGATTCGAGCGACAAAAGTATAAAAATTTCTCCATCTAGGAACTTTTGCCTAATTTTAGCCCTGAATTAGAACATTATACAATGACAAACAATCCGCAAATAATAGTAGGAGGTACATGGAGCGACATTTCTACAACAAAGAGTATCATCAACAAGCAAAATATCAAATTAGATTTTATCAATGACGAAGAAAGTGAGTCCTATCTGATGGCTTTCGAGATGATGCAGCAACATGCCGACGATGCTGATGATTTCATTAAGGTCGATGTCGAAAATCTTAAGTGTATCAGAATAAGTTGTGCCAACAATACGCTGAACAGCTGTATAGAGCTGATGAACACATGCTCAGAGATCTTGAAAAATGGTGGTGAAATCACTCTCCTGCCGCTGTCTATGAATATGCTTACAAAATCCCAATGGTTTGAAATTATTGACGAAGAGGGAGACTCCATCGATAAAACTATTGATATTTTTACCGATATCGTGGCAGACGAAGACAACGAGGAACTGCTAATCTCGGCAGGTATGCAGTCCTTTGGATTAAAAGATTATTTCATTGACGGCTTCGAGGATTTTGAAGATGCCGCAGCAAACCTCGATTCTATATGTCGCTTCGTGGTTGGCGAAGGCGTGGATATTGAAGTGCAAGAGAGCATATCCGTAGGAGATAACAACGAAAGCGTATACATGGCGGCAGAACCCTCTTCAGATATAGAAAAAGAAGACGGCATAAATAATCAATACGGATACCTTGAGCTAATGAAAATCGCAGATGAGTAGAATATTTAGTCACCCGATAACAAGCCTATCAAAATCTCTATCTCCTTGTCTGTTATTGTCTCCTGCTCAGATTTATCGTATATATCAAGAAGATAAACTGTTTCTTTTGTAATACGAACAAAGATGATTAGATGCGCACCGCCGGACTTCCCTCTTCCTTTGGAAGATATGGTAACTCTAATCTTATAGCAGTCCTTACCGATAGAAATACCCAATCTCGGCTGTTCACATAATTCATCAATTATCGGGAGTAAGTCCGATTTTATACTCCGATACTTTTTGGCAAGCCTCTTAATTTTACGCTCGAATGACTCGGTTGCTACAACATCAAAGCTCATTCAATAGGTCTTTTGCTGTTTTCAGCTTCTTTTTGCCAGTCTCGTGCAGTTTCACATCGTCAAACGCCTCTATCAAGTCTTGTATGGCTTGTTCTTTCTCCTTGCTTCTTATTTCCTTAAAACTCTTATGCCTTCCAAGCTATTGAGTAACTCCATAAAAAATGACAAGCGTTTTTCTTGTATGTCTAATAGAACTTTCATATCTCGTTTCATGTATTTATTTGATTTCAAAGTTATGCTTTTTATACTGAAATTCAAACAAGAAATTATATCTTCCCTTTTATCATAGACACCTCCTCTATATTCATAACTAAATCTTAATCCCACAGATACAAAGCAAGTCCACAATTTCGACTATATTCGCAGATTAGATAATAACAAAACAAGCATAAAGATGACAATTAAAAAAACAGCACTTTTAATATTGGACGGATGGGGAATTGGCGACGGCTCTAAGAGAGACGTTATCGCAACAGCAAACACTCCGTTCATAGACAAACTCTGGAAAGAATACCCCCACTCTACTCTGCTGACTTGCGGCGAGAATGTGGGACTGCCCGATGGACAAATGGGAAACTCCGAAGTTGGACACCTTAACATCGGTGCGGGCAGAGTGCTATATCAAGACCTCGTGAAAATAAATAAAGCCATTGAGAAAGACGAGCTGAAAGATAATCCTCAGGTGAAAAAAGCCTTTGAAACTGCCATTAAAAACAATAAAAAAGTCCATCTTATCGGGCTGATTGGTAGCGGAGGCGTGCATGCTCTCAGCTCCCACTATATTGCACTTTGCAAAATCGCTACCGCAATGGGAGTGAAGGACCTTTTTATCCATGCCCTGACCGATGGAAGAGACACCGACCCAAAATCGGGCTACAATTTCCTGAAAGACGATATGGAGAAACTGAAAGGCACGAATGCCAAGTTTGCTTCATTGATAGGAAGATACTACGGAATGGATAGAGACACTAACTGGGATAGGGTGAAACTGGCTTACGACTTATTCACAAAAGGCGAAGGCGAAAAGACTACTGACCTGCTTGCCGCAGTGAAAAAGTCATACGAAAACGAAATAACTGACGAGTTTATAAAGCCCATAGTCTGTGTTGACAACAACGACAAGCCCGTCGGACTAATAAAGGAGGGCGATGTGGTGATTTGTTTCAACTATCGCACAGACCGACTTCGTGAGATAACTATCGCATTTACTCAAAAGGATTTCCACGAGCATAATATGAACACGATACCTCTCGAATGGTACACAATGACTAACTATAAAGCTGATTTCAAAGGCATTAATGTAATATTCGATAAGGAAAATGTGAAAAATACCATGGGCGAGGTGGTTTCAAACAATGGCTTGAAGCAAATAAGAATTGCCGAAACAGAAAAATATGCTCACGTAACTTTCTTTTTCTCAGGTGGTAAGGAGGCAGAGTTTAAAGGCGAAGACCGAATATTGATACCATCGCCAAAAGTGGCAACCTACGACCTGCAACCCGAAATGTCTGCCCCAAAAGTGGCGGATGCCATCGTCCCTCGCCTAGAGGCAAAAGACCCCGATTTTGTATGTCTTAATTTTGCCAACGGCGATATGGTGGGACACACTGGCGACTATGCAGCTATCACTAAGGCTGTTGAAGCAGTAGACTCCTGCGTAGAAAAGGTCGTTACGACGGCTCGCAACAACGGATACGACGTGCTGATAATTGCCGACCACGGAAATGCCGACAACGCCGTTAATCCCGATGGAAGCATAAATACCGCTCACTCGCTGAATCCCGTTCCTTGCATCTGGGTAACTGACGATAAAAGCAAAAAACTAAACGACGGCGTGCTTGCCGATGTCGCTCCTACCCTGCTCACGATAATGGGTGTCGAAATTCCCAAAGAGATGACAGGAAAAATATTGATAAAATAATAATAGAACCAAATATAAACAGGGTGGTATTTTGTAAATACTACCCTAATATTTTTGCTAATGTCGCCGATGTTTGAAGTTGGAAAAACAATCGTCAGCAAGGAACTCTTTGATGTGATGTTCTCCTGTGATTTGGGAAAATGCAAAGGAGCATGCTGCATCGAAGGCGTAAGCGGTGCGCCCGTAAGCGAAGACGAAGCCCTCAGCATTGAGGAAGTCTACCCGACAATGAAGAAATATCTACCGGAAGAACACAACAAAGCTATCGAGAAGCAAGGCACAACAGTGATTGACAACGACGGCGACCTTGTTACTCCGCTAGTCAACAACAAGCAATGCGTATACGCCTACTACGATGATGACAAAATCCTCTGGTGTGCCATAGAAAAGGCATATCGAAAAGGAGAAATATCTTTCAGAAAACCTGCCTCCTGCTACTTGTATCCTGTAAGGATAACCGAATACAAGGAGTTTGATGCCGTGAACTATGAGAAAAATCCTATTTGCTCCGACGCTCTGCTTTGTGGCAAGAAAAATGGAGTAAAGGTCTATGAATTTCTGAAAACTCCGCTCATTGAAAAATATGGCAAAGAGTGGTATGAGGAGCTGAAAGAAATTGACAAAGCTATCAGCATCGAACAATAAGACTGCCTTAAAAACGTTTGAGAGTAATACGATTGCCTAGAAATGATGAAGCCGATAAACATACTATTCGTATGCCTTACTGCACTGACAACTCTTGCAAGCTGTGTCGGCGAGGAAGGACATACCATAACACCACCACCAACCCTAGAGGTAGATTGGGTCGACACTCTTGTCGACGAAAGATATATCATTGATAACGATACAGATAGCTCTGCTATGCCTTTCGACGTAGAGTGGATACTACTGCAACGCTATGCTGTCATAACTCCAAAAACCGACATGATACTGACATCCCCATATCTGCCTTGGACAGGAACAATTACCATCAACAGTGTGAACTACGACCCAAACACTTTCAGCTATAACAAGCAACTCTTATCTAATTTCTTTACTATCAGCAACGACTCTGTTACGATAAAGGTATTCGACGACCATATCGAAGTATATACCCCATCATATTTTGACCAAACGGGAAATTTCGATTATAACAGCGACTCCATAACACTGGTATCCTCAGAACCTGGATTCTCGATAGACATTCAAGCTCCTCCAAAAACCTTGCTGGCAAAGAATAGATACAGATTTGCCGAAACACGCACCCCCGAAGAAAAAATGGATACACTCATGTTTCAATCTGCCCCCGACAGCATTGTCTATGGCAAAGGCACAACCATCATCGGCGTAAACTGGAATTTTAATGGTCCATTTTCAACAAGCTCCGCCGACAATCTGGAAATACTAATAGAAAATTCCACTCCAAACGGATACATCGGAAATAAATACGACTATGAGTATCATCTGATAAAAGATAAGGACGCAACAGACGGAATAGTAAACGGATTAATCCTTTACGAAGAAAAAAATATAATGGGTATAGTCGGTCGCTCTCTATATGCTGGCATAGGATTTGAAGACTACCAAGTCCATAAAGTTGAAATAGAACACGAATATTATCATCAATAAAAATATGAGACGATTTACAGACTTTGCGTTCACCGGAAAATGCAGAAACACATTAATATATTTTGGCGTATTTGTAGGCATCTTCATGTTGCTGATGGGAGTGTACAGCATAGTAATCACCATGATAATTAATGCTTTTTCTGCTCCAACAGCCCCTCTAACTTTTGAAAGCCTACAGTCCCCCGCATCAAACAATGTAATGCTGGCATCAGTAATCAGTTTTATTCCCACATTTATTACAATGTGGTTTGTCATCCCCATAATACACAAACGTAAATTTCTGACATTCAACTCAGTCAGAAGAAAATTCTCATTTAAAAGGTACTTTATAGCTATTTTTGTTATTGCCATTATTTATGCAATCTCATTTTGTATAGAATACTATTTCACCGACCACGATTATGTATATAATTTTGATAAGAGCAGCTTCTTAAAAGCCCTGCCCATAGCACTCCTGATACTACCGATACAGACATATGTAGAAGAGTTTTTCTTTAGGGCATACCTCCTACAAGGCGTAGCATCGGGAACAAAAAATATACTGGTCTCTATTTTAATAACTTCCTCTATATTTGCCCTACTACATAGCTTCAACCCCGAAGTCTCTGAGTATGGCGCACTTAACGTGATAGGCTCGATATTCATTATGGGATTAGGATATACCCTGATTACCGTTCTCGACGGGGGAGTGGAAATATCCTCAGGACTGCATGCTTTCAACAATATCAGTGCCTGTCTATTTGTCGGCATGGAAACCAACGCCTTAGGAGCAAAACCTCTATTTACGACCAACACCGTCAGCGAGAGCATGATGCTGCCCGGCGCAATAATACAAACAGTCGTTATTATTCTGATTTTATTCCTAATCTTCAGGTGGAAGAATTTCTCCGACCTCACGCACAAATATAGCAATGAGGAGATTGAAAGCATATCGTCGGAAAGTGAGCTTATTGATATTACATGAAATAACAAGGACTTTAATAAAACAATATAACATTAACTATACAACAAGCTGATAGTCGCTGATTATCAGGCACATAAACCAAAACATGGCAACTTTTCTGTTTGATAAAATCATCTTCGGTCCGGTACAAAGCCGGCGACTTGGCATTTCTCTTGGCATAAACCTATTGCCCCAGGACTTTAAAATCTGTTCCTTCGACTGCGTATATTGCGAATGTGGATGGAACAAAACTGCCGACGAAAAACATAAACTCCCCACTAGAGAAGAGGTGCGCAAAGCCCTTGAGAATCAGCTTGCCAAAATGATTAAGGAGAATAAACCTCCCAACTATATAACCTTTGCAGGAAACGGCGAACCTACCTTACACCCCGAGTTTGCCGAGATTATCGACGACACCATCAAGATTAGAAATAAAGTAGCTTCGCAATGCAAAATTGCTGTGCTGTCGAACGCCACAAGAATTGGGAAGGAAACAGTGTTCAAGGCTCTGCATAAAATTGACGATAACATCCTAAAAATGGACTCAGCCGTACCCGAGACGGCAATGCTGATAAACCGCTACAATGCCGCATACTCCATCGACAAGGTGGTGGAAAACATGAAACGCTTTGAGGGCAAATTTATAATGCAAACCCTCTTTATAAAAGGCGAAGACAAAGGCAAACACTTCGATAATACCACAGAGGCAGAGCTTGAAAAATGGCTGAAAATCGTCGAAGAAACAAAACCCCGAATGGTGATGCTATACTCCATCTCACGCGACACTCCGCTGCAAACTGTCGAAGCCGTCGGTAAAGATGAACTGCAAACCATCGCCAAAAAAGTAGAAGAACTAGGCATTAAAACACAAGTGTCGTAAGGGCTCTCGCAAAATCAGACAAACATCTTTTGCACTTCGGCAAAGTCTAAAACCTCGCCCGGACGTGCGCCTTTCTTGAGGTCTATACTCACCTTGCCGCATTTGGTGTAATAGTCATGCTCGAAAAACAATATCCCGCCTTCGGCAGCAAACTCCAACAGAAATGCCTCCTTTTCTTTCATCGACTGCAAGGGAAATAAATCGTAAGCACATACCCACGCCGTAGGAATACTCGGATATAAAGGTACTAAATCCGCAGCGAAAGCCAACTTCTTACCATTAGACGATAAAATCGGGATAATCATGCCGGGAGTATGACCGTGAAACTGCCTTAGAAACACACCCTTGCAAATCTCAGTATCGTCTTTTATCAACTCCAATTGCCCCACTTCCATTATTGCCATAAAGTCCTTACGGTTTATTGCCGAACCTTCCCTGACGTGGGCATTCAAAGCATTGTTGTATTGTGTCTCGCTAGTCCAATGTCGTGCATTTTTGAACACTAGCTCCATGTGTCCCCCCACTTCGACAACACAGCCGCCACAATGGTCCCAATGCAAATGAGTGAAAATAACATCCGTTATTTCATCAACACCCACCCCTATCTCGGCAAGCACATCTTGCACTCTCACCGTGTTCTTAACTCCATTATTTTCAAGATATTTATCGTCCCAATTACTACCGACACCTGAGTCGATTATCATCTTCCTATCTTCAGTCTCAACATATAGCGAGTCGAAAGTCATCTTGCAAAAGTTATTCTCGTCGCAAGGATAACGCTTCGACCAAAGCACCTTCGGTACTACCCCGAACACCGCTCCGCCGTCTGCCAAAAACTCTCCTAGTTTTAATATTTCTATTCTCATTTTTCAAATGTAGCAATGTTTTCTTGTTTTTCAAATATTTATTTGCATATCTGCAACTATACAGCCTTGTTGAATCGTTGAATCGTTGAATGTTTAATTGTTTAGGGTTTAGGGTTTAGAGTTTAGTTGTTAGTTGTTTAGGGACGTAGTCCCGATATCTTCGTAGCAAAGAGATACATTTAATCAAATCCAAGAACATCATTGCGAGGAGCTGGCGACGAAGCAATCACCTACGGCGAATAGGGCAATATCTCGTAGCAAGGCTTTCTATTGAGCTCAATTCCCTACGGGAAAATATTGAGGGGAAAGAATAAGCTAACATATAGATAGTTTCAGCCCAAGCAAATAGTAGAATATTCGGGCTAAAGTTCTTTTAAAAGGATAGATGCAGGACGGGACAATGAGTATCTACTTAAGATACTGAGAAATTAGATGCGTTTGCCCTGACCCCTTGGCTCGTTTCATTTACAATTATTCGATGATTTTACAACCAACAGAAGCAGATACAAGAAAGTCATCATGAATACTTAGGTGTTACCCTCTGTATGTCTTTGTTTATTATTTCCGCCTCCTATTTAGCTCATTGTGATATGAAATGCCTAAAGCTTCTTTGTTTTCATCTAGCCACTCGCTGAGTTTCTTTTTTCCCAATGGTGCTGCATCTTCCCATAGGGTTTCTTGCTGCAAACCTTTTATCTCTGCCCATGTGAGCAAAACATCATTCAAAAACATACCTATCATCTTTGCTCCAAACCATGCCACAGCATTGGGCAGCGGCAGTAAGGGCGTCTTCAAATTGAGCTTGGTCTTAATCAATCGAAGCAGATCGATATAACTGTAGCGTTCCTCTCCCAAAGCTGCAAGTGTGCTGTTACCCTCTGCACTCCCTGCGTCTACTAATATGTCTGCAAAATCATCAATGTAAATGGGCTGCAAACTATACTTCCCACTACCCGGAATACCCATCACAGGAAGCGTTCTGAGCGACCATGCAATATTATTGAGCAATATATCCTCCCCTCCAAATAACACGGCTGGTCTGACAATGGTATAACTCACCCCGAGGTTTTTCAGATATTCTTCTATCTCGCCCTTTCCTCTGAAGTAGTCGAGACTGCTGTCTTTGTCGGCTTTGGTGATGCTGACATGCACAACCCTCTCAACACCTGCCTTTTTTGCAGCATCAAAAAGTTTGAAAGTGTTTTCAACCGCCTCTCCATGATTAAACCAAGAATGGTTAAACCTCACCCAATAGGTATTGTAAAGTACCTTAGTGCTTTGCAATGCTTCCACCAAACTACCTTCGTTCTTGAAATTTAAAGGATGGACAGCATTTACCAATACGGAATTTTGCTCCTGTTTATGCGGAGAATTTGTCAAGGTCTCCACCACTTCCCCTCTTTCGATTAGCTTCCTTGCCACGTAGCCTCCGGTATAGCCGAAAGCTCCTGTTACCGTGTGAATGTTTCTGTTCATTGTAATTATTTTATTTATTGTATTTTCAGTATTTCCCAAAAATACAATATAATTATTAAACTTCCAAATATTTCAGGAATAAATGAAATTTTCTTTATCTTTGTGGTGCAATTAATTATAAACAAGTAGTCATGGCACAAGACAAGCTCGAAAAAGCAAAATTGCAGTTCATAAACCAATGGGGAATATTAGGAAGTGCGTGGGGAATAAATAGAACAATGGCGCAAATACAAGCCTTGCTAATGGCTTCTGAAGAGGCTCTGACCACCGACCAAGTGATGGAAGGACTGTCAATAAGCAGAGGAAACGCCCACTCAAACCTAAAAGAACTTGTACAGTGGAAACTGGCATACATCGAAACTAAAGCGGGCGACCGCAAGGAGTATTTCCGAGGAGAGAAAGACCCATGGAAGCTATTCCGTGCTATCAGCCAAGAGCGACAACGACGCGAGATAGACCCGACCGTCGAAACTCTGAAAAGCTGCATAGAACTGTCGAAAGAAGACGACTCGCAAGAAGCTGGTGTATTTACTGAGCAAATGACTGAACTATTGGACTTTATAAAACTTGCCGACACTGCTCTGGATAACCTTGTAACAAAGAAACAAAGCAAACTTTTCCAATGGATTATTCAAAGACTGGCATAGATTGCTGATATGATAAATATTTGATACATTTGCAACTTAGATGGAAGTTTTATTTTAATACACAAATAATCATGAAGCTGATTTTGAGTTTATTAGGGATATATATCCTTGTGTCTTGTAGTGGAAATAAATCGGGAGGAGCCAACAAAGACGGAGCTAATACTCAGGACGGAAATGAAAACAAGATGATAGTCGACAGTAAATATACTGCTTCATCCGAGCAGAAACAGCAATATACCGATTTGAGGATTTACGAGCTGGAGCTGTACTTGAAAGATGAGATAAAAGAGGAGTATTCGCCCTTTATATCCCTAACCGATGGTTTTATTTTTTCCGACAGCCCCGACTCTGTCATAATAGATAAAAAATATTTTGGAGACAACGAATTCGATGATTATCACCGTCTTGATTCCGAACATCGTAAAAGGTTTCTTGCACAACTCGGAGTCTCTGAAGACGATAAGGTCTTTGTATACAACTATATGATTGATTCGCTTTTTAGCTATACAGTGAAAGAGCTGCCCGTAATTGCACGTGCAAACGACGACAGCTACAACACTCCTGCCACACAATACGATTATCTGGTGGGTTTTGATCTGAATGAGAAATACTCTGTATCAGACGTAGATGCTGCCATCGAGAATTTCGTTTATATCGGCAAAGAAAACCCTTTTGCAATAGGGAAGCTAAAGCCCTTTGTATGGAAAGCTGCCGACAAGCTGCCTGAACCAATTGCCGACAAGTTCGACAAGGCTGATTATCAGGACGAAAGCAAGGTTTACAGCGCGGAAGCTGATGACAATATTTTTTTCTACGCTCCCATGACAGGTAAATTCTTCGTTGTAGACAAGGCTTGGGAGAATGTCTTATATCAAACAGTTTTTTATCAGAACGACGACGCAGGGCTGACACCCTTAAACTATACAAACGAAGATTTTCCCGACGAAGTCTATCAATGGACAGGAGTACTGTTTAAGGGTAAGCCTCCGGTAATATTCGGTTTTGAGTTTCTTACATCAGGCTGTGGCGAAATACGATTTCTCGACAAAGAAAAGACTTACATCAGAATACTTTGCGACAACAGAGGATGAGGTCTTGCCACTTACTCACTATGGACTGGCTCTAGCACCGCACTAACATCCTCAGCACTGTCTTTATCATCCAAAATCACTACAAGTATGTCGCCAGCTTCTATAAGTGTAGAGCCGTCTGCTCGCACATACTGGCTGTTGCGTTTTATCATAACTATAAAAGCCGACTCAGGGAAACCCAAGTCAACAATCCTTTTGTCAACTGCTAAACTATCAGGCAATATAGTAAATTCTTTCATCGACGACTTGGGCAAATGCAGGGTATATTGCTCGTCGACTACCACTGCCCTCTTCTTTTCGGGCATCACGACTTTCAACCATTTTGCTACTACCGCAAGAGTTGTACCCTGTATCAAAACTGAAGTTACGGAAATAAAGAATACAATGTTGAATATCATATTTGCTTTGTCTATTCCTGCCAACAGTGGATAGGTGGCAAATACAATCGGTACGGCTCCACGCAAACCCACCCACGAAATGTACAAACGCCTTTTCATTCTCATCCTAAAAGGTATCAAGCTGATAAACACTCCAATAGGACGAGCAAGAAGTATCAAGCTCACAGAAATAAGCAGACCTATCCATGCTATATCAATAATCTGACTGGGAAAGACGAGCAATCCCAAAGTCAGAAACAGCACTATTTGCATCAGCCATGCCATACCATCGAACATCTTTAGAATGGTGGACTTATGTATCAAATCCTGATTGCCCAGATAGACCGCACATATGTAAATGGCAAGAAAACCGTTGCCTCCAACAAAATCGGTAGCCGAAAAAGTAGCAAACATCAACCCTATCACCAATATAGGATACAAGCCCTCGAAGTCAAGGTTCAGCTTATTAATAAGATATTTGCTGATTTTCCCAAAGACAAAACCTGCAAGTCCGCCAATAATCATCTGCTGAAAGAAAAAGGGGATAATGGAAAGCAAACTTTTATCCTGATTGGTTACCAATGTAAGAAACGAGATGGTGAGGACATAAGCCATCGGGTCGTTGCTACCACTCTCGAACTCCAAAGTAGGACGCAAGTTCTTTTTCAATGCCAAATTTCTAGAGCGCAAAATGGAAAATACTGCAGCAGCATCGGTGGAAGACACTATAGACCCCAGAAGCATACTTTCGTAAATAGTGAAATCGGTGAGCAAAAACACGATTGTACCCAAGGACAATGCCGTGAGCAAAACCCCGACAGTGGACAAGGCAAGCCCCTCGCGGAAAATGGGCTTCACACTACTCCACCGAGTATCGAGCCCTCCCGAAAACATAATAAAGTTGAACGACACTATGCCTATAAATTGTGCCAGTTGGGGATCGTCGAAATTAATGCCGCCGATACCCTCAGAACCGGCAAGCATGCCGACTACCAAGAAGAGCAACAAAGTAGGAACTCCATATTTAAACGCCCTCTTTGCAAAGAATATACTCAGCAGAAGCAGCAGAGAACCTATCAGTAATATGTTTTCAATCGTAATGGTCATTCTTCAAATATCTTGTATAATCACATAAAGTCAACAAATTTATCTGTTTTTTTTTATTTTGAAGTGCGGCAAAGCATTAGTTTGTGTATTTTTGTTGTTAAATAAAAATGAGGTTTGACGGAATATCCTAAGAATATAAAATTTAAATACCCCTGGCGGAAGTATCAACAACGGGTATTGGATGATTTAGAAAAATATCTGGACGACGAACATCTGCATGTCGTTGCTCCTCCCGGCTCGGGGAAGACCGTACTTGGACTGGAAGTAGCAATACGACTTAACAAACCAACTCTCATCCTTGCCCCGACTATTGCCATTCGCAACCAATGGATACAACGTTTCTGCGAGCTTTTTCTGCAAACCACGCAACCTCCCGACTGGATTTCGCAAGACATACGAAACCCTAAGTTTTTGACTGTCGCAACATATCAGGGACTGCACGCAGCATGCAATAATCTGAAAATATCTGAGACTGACCCCGAGGAGGAAGAAGGAGAAGAATTTGAGAGTCATAAACATAATAACAACACAGAACTAAGCTCTATCGCAAAAGGACTGCTGGATCAAAAAGTAGGAACTATTGTAGTGGACGAAGTACATCACCTGAGAAACGAATGGTGGAGTACACTGTCGAAAATTAAAGAAAAACTCAATCCCAACATCGTCGGGCTAACTGCCACTCCGCCCTACGATACCTCTGCCGCCGAATGGCATCGGTATATTGGACTGAATGGCTTTGTCGATACAGAAATATCTGTTCCCGAATTAATTACGGAAGAAAACTTGTGTCCACATCAGGATTATGTACATTTCTCAACTCCAACAGAAATTGAACAAATGAGTATTGACAAACTAAGAGATAGAAACAAGAATCTTTTTAGCCAAATCAGTACCGACCAAAGCATAGTCAAAGCAATAGAGAACTTCCCTGCATGGATGAAACCATTGGAACAAACGGACTGGATTTACGACAACTTCCTATACTACTCGGCTTGCCTAATATTTATGAATGCCAACGAAAAGGAAATCCCAAAATCATATGTTAGTATCGTAGGCAAAAAGAACTTCAGAATACCAAACCTTGACCACCATTGGCTTGAAACACTACTGGAATTCTATCTTATACGGGAAAGAAAGTTCTTTGAGAAGGAGCTAGAAGAACACCAAATAAAACTGGAAAATCAACTCAAAAGAAACGGTGTTTTTGAAAACGGGAAAATTGACTTCTCCCACAATAACAAGATAGACAAGCTATTAGCTTCGAGCATCGGCAAATTGAACAGTATCAAAGAAATAGTCGATTTTGAGCATAGTAAACTCGGAAAAGACTTGCGACTGGTTGTGCTGACAGACTTTATTCGCAAGGAATACTTTGCCCTCTCCGCCGAAAATAATTTGGAACTAAATAAAATTGGAGTTATCCCAATTTTTGAGAATCTGAGGCGCAACAATACAGAAAACAGAAAGATAGGTATTCTCACGGGCTCTATCGTTATTATCCCAACAAGTGCCCACGAAATACTGAAAACAGCAGCAGCTAAATACGGTATTGAGAGCCTGAGTACAAGCTCCGTTCAATACGACAGTAACTACCTAGTTATAAATCAGAATGAACAGATAAAACACAACATCGTACATCTGATAACACAAATTTTTGAACAAGGTGAAATCGAAGTGCTGATAGGCACAAAGTCGCTACTCGGCGAGGGCTGGGACGCTCCTGCCATCAACACTTTGATTCTGGCAAGTTTTGTAGGCTCGTTCATGCTGTCAAACCAAATGCGTGGACGTGCAATAAGAACACAAAAGAACAAAACCGACAAAACCGGAAACATTTGGCATCTAGTATGCATAGACCCGACAGTGGCAACCGGAGGCGACGATTTTGAAAAACTTCAGAGACGTTTTCGAAATTTTGTAGGCATATCTTTCGACAAAATTCCTGAAATTGAGAATAACATAGGCAGACTAAACCTGCCTGAATCCTTTTCCAAAAAAGAAGTTGTTGACGAAAAGAATGCAGAGATGTTTGCAAGTGCAGCAGATAGAGCGAGTTTGAAAAAACGTTGGAGTACTGCCATCAGTGGCGGCAAAGGCTTGGTCGAACAAGTAAAAATTCTCTTTACAGGAAACATGCCGCTGCAAAAGGTCAAAACTCTATATCTTAGAAAAACAATAGCAAACCTCGCAGCAACACTGACAAGTGCTGCCGTCGGATATGCTATTTCAGTACAAAACCTTTTGCGCTTTGTTGACATAAAAAAACCTCAAACTGCTACCACTACTGCAATTATTGCATTAGGAGGTGCTGCTCTGTTCTTAGGTGCTAAAGCTCTCAAAACCTTTCGCTTGTGGCTTAAATATCGAGATATATCTAAAGACATAAAAGCGATAGGAGAAACAGTACTCATCTCACTGATAAGAGCAAAGTTTATTCATACTCCAAAATCAAAGCTGAAAGTCCATGCATCTGCAGATGAGGAGGGAACAATGCTTTGCTTTCTGTTTGGCGGAACGACCTTCGAGGAAGCCACATTTATGTCTGCATTGAACGAAATTATTAATCCCATCGAGAATCCTCGCTATGTGATAAAAAGAAAGAGCCACTCCTTAGCTGGAACAACTCAGGAGGACTATCATGCAGTCCCCGAAATATTGGGACGCAACAAGAGAATGGCAGAGTATTTTGAGTCGGTGTGGAAGGCGCATGTCGGCAGGTGCGAACTGATTTACACAAGAACTCCCGAAGGACGGAAATTATTACTGCGATTTAGAGCCGAGACGCTTTCTGCACAATTCCAAAAAAAATCTGAGCGTATAAGTAAATGGAGGTAATAACTATTGAGAGGACTGATAATATTTTATTATCTTTGCGTAGACTAAATTTAAATAAAGATGGCACTAATAAAATCTATTTCCGGCATTAGAGGAACAATAGGAGGGCAGGCAAGCAAAGCTCTCACACCCATTGATATAGTAAGATTCACAGCAGCCTACGCACGATGGGCAAGAGAAGAGGCAAAAAAAGACAGGGTAAAAGTCGTTGTTGGCAGAGATGCCAGAATATCGGGACAAATGGTCAAGAATATTGTGCTTGGAACACTACAAGGCTGCGGCTGCGATGTTATAGACATAGACCTTGCCACAACCCCGACGACCGAAGTAGCAGTAATAAACGAAAAAGCAGATGGTGGACTAATACTCACAGCCAGCCACAACCCACGACAATGGAACGCACTTAAACTCCTTAGCCATGAAGGCGAATTTCTAAATGCCGAACAAGGTGCTAAAGTTCTCGACATCGCAGAAAGAGAAGATTTCTTGTTTCCTGAGGTCGATGGTATAGGTAATATTTCCTCTAAGGATTATGCCGATTTTCATATCGAACAAGTTTTAGCTCTAAAACTCGTCGACAAAGAATTGATAAAGAGCAGGAAATTTCGCATCGGCATTGACGCTGTAAACTCAGTAGGTGCTCCTATTATTCCTAAGTTATTGAGTGCCTTAGGAGTTGAGCATATTGAAGAAATTAACTGTAATCCCAACGGCGAGTTTGCACACACTCCCGAACCGCTACCCGAAAACCTCGTAGAAACATCCGAGATTGTTAAGAATAAAAATCTGGACCTGTGTTTCGTGGTCGATCCCGATGCAGACAGGCTGGCAATTATAAACGAGGACGGAACCATGTTTGGCGAAGAATACTCCCTGGTATCGATTGCAGACTTTGTATTGAGCAAAACACCCGGCAACACCGTGTCGAACCTTTCATCATCAATGGCATTGAAAGACATAACTCTTGCCCACTCTTGCGAGTACTCCACTTCCGCAGTCGGCGAGGTCAATGTCGTGGCACAGATGAAAGCATCAAATGCAGTAATTGGTGGAGAAGGAAACGGAGGCATTATATATCCCGAAGCTCACTACGGCAGGGATGCGCTTGTAGGAATAGCCTTATTCCTTACACTTCTTGCAGAAAAAGAAGGTAAATGCTCGGAGCTAAGGCAACAATACCCCGAATACCACAGCTCCAAAAATAAGCTAACACTCACAGAAGGCACAGATGTCGACAATATTCTTGAAAAAGTAAAAGCTCACTATTCAAACCACGACATAAATTTGATTGACGGCGTGAAAATAACATTGGATAAGCAATGGGTACACCTGAGAAAATCTAACACTGAACCAATTATCAGAATATACTCCGAGGCAAAAACAGAAGCCGAAGCTAAGACACTGGCTGAGGAGGTAAAAAAAATAGCAACTAATTGTTGAGTTGCTATTTTCATATTTATTATTAATCTAGTCGTTCCAACGATAGTCCTTTAAGGAACTACTTAATTTCTCCCTTGTAATAAAGATTTTACTCTTTACCGTTCCCAAAGGAATGTTCAGCTTCTCGGATATTTCTTTGTACTTGTAACCGTTGACATACATGCTGAATGGCACTTTGAAGCTATCGTCAAGACTGTTAATCGTCTCCTGAATAAAGTTGTAACTATAATCGGAATCTGCACTGATAGATGTCGTGATGGTGTAAGTAGCTGGCACATAAACATCATCGTCGTCTAAAGTGTATTTTACCTTCGTATTCCTTCGGTATTCATTGATAAATGTGTTCCTCATAATCGCATATGCCCACGCCTTCAAATTACTGTTCTCTCTATATTTATCGGTACTCGACAGTGCTTTTAGCAAAGTCTCTTGCAGTAGGTCTTTTGCCCTGTCAGTGTCGGACGTTAAAGAATATGCATACCCTTCCAACTTTGGACTTAGGTCTATTAATTGCTGTTTGATACTTGTATTCATTTTAATTACTTGCTAATTAATTGTGTTATATCATGTTTTCAGTTTAATGTACGCAAAACTCATGCCCGACCGAAAATAATTAAAATAAAACAAACTAAATGTCAATCAACGAATGTTAATCGGCTCATTGATAGTACATTACCTCCTCTATCTGTCATAGAAAATTCCTGATATCCATCGTAATGGAAAGTTCGCCTCCATCATCATTAAGTCGAAGTAATAAATGTAAAAAAACTAATAAATACCCAATCGCCACTTTATGGTGCATCCAAAACCTCAATATGCAAATCTTCCCTCTCTACAAGAACTGCACTTGCACAAACCTTTGCACATACTTGAAAGGAGCATTTGGCAGGCTGAGCCAAACTCCATCAATCAATAATCAAGGCTGTTTAGAAGCCCCTTGTAACGCTTGATAGCTTTATCCTTGAACATCTCTGACATACCTGCCTCCTGATAGTTCCTTGACAAATAATCTATACTCTCTTGTAAGGCTTTCTTGTAAGCATCGCGGTTGGCAGGACTAGGATTATTCAGGTATGCAAGAGCTGCCTTATCGGCACGGTCGGTCACTTGAACCCACCTTACAACCGTCGGGTCATCACCACTGGTGCCGTAGGTGTCTGTTGTACCCTGACTCTGCTCCTGTGGAGCTGAGGGGTTTTGTTCACTTGCCGGAGTATCCGGCTGTTTCTTCTCGCATGCAATAATCGAAGCAAGAAAAAACGGAACTGCTAGTAAGCTAACTATTCTTCTCATAATTCTTTTTTGTAACATTCTATCCAGCAAAAATATTCAAGATAATAGAAAAAACAAAATAATTTTTAATCTTAAATGCTTATTTCGTATTTTTGCACCCAAAACATAAGATCTAGTGAGTAAGAATATTGTAATTGTTCCAACATACAACGAGAAGGAAAATGTAGAAATGATGATTCGTAAGGTTTTCTCTCTCGTTCCGTCTTTTGAAGTGTTAATCGTTGACGACAACTCCCCCGATGGGACTGCAGACATCGTTAAAACCCTGCAACAAGAATATGGAGAAAAACTGCACTTGGAGCAGAGAGCTGGAAAACTCGGGCTCGGAACGGCATATATACACGGTTTTAAAACGGCTTTAGCACTCGGTGCCGATTATGTTTTTGAGATGGATTGCGACTTTTCCCATAACCCCGACGACTTAGTGAGAATGCTCGATGCCGCAAAAAAAGGTGCCGACATGGTAGTCGGATCAAGATACGTTATCGGAATAAACGTCGTAAACTGGCCGCTGGGGAGAGTGCTTATGTCATACGGAGCGTCAAAATATGTACGCACAATATTACGAATGCCAATAAAAGACCCGACTGCAGGATTTATCTGCTACAACAGAAAAGTCTTGGAAACCCTGAACCTCGACAAAATAAAACTAAAAGGCTACGGATTCCAAATAGAAATGAAATATTCAGCCTGGAAACTAGGATTCTCCGTAAAAGAGCTGTCTATAATATTTACCGACAGAACTAGAGGAACATCGAAAATGACCGGAGGGATTTTCAATGAAGCCTTTTGGGGTGTGCTTGGTCTGAGGTTTAGAAAAATCAAAGCCCTACAAAAAACTCTGTCAGATTAGTTCCATTTCTCAATTTATATTCATAATATAAGTTGATATTTCTCCAAGAAGTCGTATTTTTACGCAAAATCTGAGAAAATGCATACATACTTGCTATTTATTAGTACTGGTGAAATATTCTTTGCCCTCGGAATTGCAGTCCTGCTGTTCGGGGCAAAAGCAATACCCGACATCGCTAAAACTCTGGGGAAGGGCATGAAGGAATTCCGGAAAGCATCGGAAGAAATAAAACGTGAAATAAATACCGCTTCAAACGAAATAGAAAACCCTATCAAAGATGTAGCTAAATCAATAGAACAACAAACTAGCGCAATCGGCGAGACCATTACAAAAGATGTGGACGATATCACATCATCAATAGAGAAAACCGTGCAGGAAAGTAACACCGACATTATGAAACCCGAAGAGAATGATAGTAACAAACAAGTAGCTCTCGACGATTATACTTATCACGAATACGACAGCTCTAAACAATAAGCCACACTTAAGCTAATGCAATTACTCAAAGCAAAATCAATATATAAATCTTTTGACAAACTAAAAGTACTGAAAGGCATAGACCTATCTATAAATCAGGGCGAGATAGTCAGCATTGTCGGTGCCAGTGGTGCAGGGAAAACAACCCTGCTGCAAATTGTTGGATCCCTACTAAAACCTGATAGAGGAACCGTGGAAATTAACGGAGTGAATGTGCTTGAACTTAACGAAAAAAAACTCGCTAAATTCAGAAATGAAGAATTAGGATTCATTTTTCAATTTCATAACCTCCTACCAGAGTTTAGCGCGCTGGAAAACACTATACTCCCCGCCATAATCAAAAAATCATCCAAGAAAGATGCCGAAGAAAATGCCAAAGAACTACTCGACTATCTCGGTCTCTCAGATAGACTAAATCATAAACCCAACGAACTGTCGGGAGGAGAACGCCAAAGAGTGGCAGCAGCAAGAGCATTGATAAATAAACCAAAAATAATTTTTGCAGACGAACCCTCCGGAAACCTCGACTCGCAAAATCGTAAGGAACTTCACGATTTAATATTCAAACTGAGGAGCAAATTCGGACAAAGCTTCGTAATAGTAACCCACGACGAGTCTTTCTCCTACGAGTCAGACAGAACACTAAACGTAAAAGACGGACTAATAATTTAATAAACAAGCAATTAGACAGAAGTGAAAAATAGATACTTTATAGCAATATGCCTCACTATATTCTTTGTGGTAGGAGCTTTTATGGGATACTATATGGCTCTAAAAAACACCTCATACAGCCTGACCATACCAAGGCAAAACAAGATAGATAAGATTATCGGAGCAATAAAAACACAGTATGTGGACGAAGTTAATACCGACAGTATTATCGAAAGTATTATCCCCGACTTGCTGAAAGGCCTGGACCCTCATTCCATGTACATTTCTGCCGAAGACATGAAAGCTGTAAACGAGGATATGAGAGGTAACTTTGGAGGCATAGGCGTACAATTCAATATGCATAATGACACCGTCATGGTATTGGAGGTTATTGAGGGTGGCCCTTCCGAAAAAGCTAAAATACAATGGGGAGACAGAATCGTATCCGTAAACGACTCAAAAATTGCTGGTGTCGGCATGAGCAGCGATACCATAATGACACTCCTGAGAGGTGAAATGGGGACAAAAGTAAAACTCGGCATCAAAAGCAGAAATAAAAGCAACATTAAAGAAGTAGAAATAACAAGAGGCTCAATACCAATTTCTAGCATCGATGCATCATACATGGTAAACGACACCATTGGCTTTATTAAAGTCAACAGATTCTCGGAAATAACGAACTTGGAGTTCGACATGCATGTAAAACAACTTATGCATCAAGGCATGAAAAGCCTCATTGTAGACCTGAGAGGAAATCCTGGAGGCTCTCTGGGAGCTGTTATAAATATTGTCGACCAATTCTTGAAGAAAGATGAAACCATACTGTTCACCGAAGGAGTACACCAAAAAAGAGAAACAGCAAAAGCCACTAAACATTACGATTTTAAAAACCTGAGCGTGAACGTAATGATAAGTTCAAACTCCGCATCTGCCAGCGAAATATTTGCCGGTGCTATTCAGGATAACGACCTAGGATATATTATCGGTCAACGGAGTTTCGGCAAAGGGCTGGTGCAATCTCAATTGATGCTGCCCGACGGCTCCGCATTGAGAATTACTATTGCCAGATATTATATACCTAGCGGTAGGTGCATACAAAAACCATACGACCATGGGAAAGGTGAATACTCGTTGGATATCTTGCACAGATATGAACACGGAGAACTTACTAATGCCGACAGCATCAGCGTTGACTCAACACAATTGTTTTACACAAAAAAAGGAAGGAAGGTATTCGGCGGGGGCGGTATTATGCCCGATTTCTTCGTGCCTATTGATACCAGCGGGAGTAGTGCGTTGATGGACTCAGTACAGCAAAATGCAAAGCTCTACAAATTTGCACTCAATTATGTTGACCAAAACCTTGAGGACATAAAAAACAATTGCAACGAAAACAATATAATCGGATACCTCGAAAAAAGAAAAGTTTTTGACAAATTTCTCAAAAATATAGAATCAAACGACTACAAAATATCAAAAGCTGACATGAAAAAATCCGGAGACATCATTAAAAACTACACATATGCCTATATAGCGAGAGAAAGCTTTGGAGATGAAGCATTTTATAAAGTCACTTCTTTGCAAGACGAAACATTCAAAAAAACACTTAAAATTGCAATCGAAGGAGACAGACCCTAAAGTTTTCATTAGATTTTATTATATTTGCGGATTATATATTTCAGTATGACATGAGTAGTACAAAAAAGATAAAAAACGCACTGATTTCAGTTTTTCATAAAGACGGACTCGACAGCATTGTAAAAGGCCTGCACGAAAAGGGCGTAAGGCTGATTTCGACAGGAGGAACTAAAACCTTTATTGAAAGTCTTGGAATACCAGTCGAAAGCGTCGAGAGCCTAACTTCCTATCCTTCTATTCTGGGAGGTCGTGTGAAAACACTGCACCCAAAAGTATTTGGAGGAATATTGGCTCGCCGAGACTCAGATTCTGACAATACGCAAATATCAGAATACGAAATTCCCGAAATAGACCTTGTCATTGTTGACCTATACCCCTTCGAAGAAACCCTCGCAAACACTAATGAGCAAAACGCTATAATCGAGAAAATAGATATCGGCGGAATATCACTTATTAGAGCTGCTGCCAAAAATTTTAACGATGTGCTTGTTATACCTTCAAAGGAAGAATACCCCGCTCTGCAAAACATAATCAACGAGGACTGCAAAACATCACTTGAACAACGCCTATCACTGGCAGGAAAAGCATTTGCCATAAGCTCGCACTACGACAGTGCTATATTTAAATATTTTGCTTCAAAAACAGGAGAAACAGCATTCAGACTTAGCTCAAATGGTGCAAAAACTCTTCGATATGGCGAAAACCCTCACCAAAAAGGAATCTTCTACGGTAATATTAATGAGATTTTTGAGCACCTCCATGGTAAAGAAATATCATACAATAACCTCCTAGACATAGAAGCTGCCATACAACTTATTAGAGAGTTCGACGAAACTACAGTCGCTATTCTAAAGCACAACAACGCATGCGGGTGTGCCTCCGACCAAAATCTGCTGCAAGCATGGACTAAAGCTCTGGCAGGAGACCCCGTTTCTGCATTCGGCGGAATAATAATTACTAACAAAACTATCGACCGCCAAACTGCAGAAGAAATGAATAAACTGTTTTGCGAACTAGTAATTGCCCCCAACTACGAAACCGAAGCACTGGAAATTCTTAAGTCTAAGAAAAATAGAATTATTCTCAAACTTAAAGACTTTAAACTCAAAAACAGCCAATTCCGGTCACTCCTGAATGGAGTACTGCAACAAGATAGAGACTGCAAACAAGAAACCGTAAACGAGCTTAGCGTTGCGACAATAAAAAAACCCGGTGAACAACAAATTATAGACTTATTGTTTGCCAATAAACTCGTTAAACAGTCAAAATCCAATGCAATAGTAATCGCAAAAGGAAAACAATTATTCGCAAGCGGAGTAGGAGAAACATCAAGAGTTGATGCGCTGAAACATGCAATAGAAAAAGCTAAAACTTTTGGGTTCGATTTGTCGGGAGCAGCGATGGCATCCGATGCATTCTTCCCCTTTGCAGACTGTGTGGAAATTGCCCATAAAGAGGGAATAAACACGATCATACAGCCGGGAGGTTCGGTGAGAGATAAAGATTCCATCGAGTTCTGTGATAATAACGGAATGACAATGGTATTTACAGGTATAAGACATTTTAAACATTAATATTTAATTCGGCAAAACATGGGATTGTTCTCATTCTTAACACAGGAAATAGCCATTGACCTCGGTACAGCAAATACCTTGATTATCCAAAATGGCAAAATCGTAAGCGACCAGCCTTCGATAGTCGCTATCGACTTAAAAACAGAAAAGCTTGTTGCAATAGGTGACAAAGCTCAGCAGATGATGGGAAAAACTCACCCAAACATCAAGGTGATAAGACCTCTGAGAGATGGTGTAATCGCAGACTTTAATGCTGCTGAACAAATGATTAGAGGCATGATAAAAATGGTGAATAAAGGAAGTAGTATTCTGCCTCAAAATCTGAAAATGGTGGTCTGCATACCATCCGGAGCTACCGAGGTGGAAAGACGTGCCGTTCGCGACTCTTCACAACATGCTGGAGGTAGGGATGTGTACCTGATTGAAGAACCAATGGCTGCTGCAATTGGTGTCGGCATTGATGTCGAAGCTCCCGAAGGAAATATGATTGTCGATATAGGCGGAGGAACAACAGAAATTGCCGTAATATCGCTCGGCGGAATAGTCTCCGACAGATCTATAAGAATTGCCGGCGACGAATTTACTTATGATATTATGGAGCATATGCGACATGAACACAATATCAAAATCGGGGAAAGAACGGCCGAATTAATCAAAATTAATGTAGGCTCATCAATGGTCGAACTGAAAGACCCCCCCGAAGAATACGTCGTTAGCGGCCCGCACCAAGTGACAGCTCTCCCCGTGTCAATACAAGTAAACCATAAAGAGATAGCAAAGTGCCTGGAAAAATCGCTAAATAAGGTCGAAATGGCAATACTTGCAGCCCTCGAAGATACCCCTCCCGAATTGTATGCCGATATCGTGAGACAAGGAATATGGCTCGCAGGAGGCGGCGCACTACTAAGAGGTTTGTCTGAAAGATTGACAGAGAAAATGAAAATTAAATTCCATGTTGCCGAAGACCCACTTAGAGCGGTGGCTCGCGGAACAGGATATGCGCTAAAAAGCCCAGAAACTCTTTCATACATTAAACGTAATTAATTCCGCTTGGGCAATATCGTAAACTGTCATTTAACAAGGTCGGCTGATAAAAAATAATGAATGAATGATTTATTCCAGATACTGCAAAGATTACAAAACTTTGTAGTCTTTTTGCTGCTTGAAGGTATCTGCATATATGCAATATTGAAGAACAATGATTTCCAAATGGCAAGATATGCCGGAAGTCAAACTTACTTCGTAGGAAAACTCTATGAAATGAAGCATTCAATAAGCAGCTACTTTTCTTTGAGAGGGGAAAATAATGACCTGAGAGAGGAAAATACAGAATTAAAACTACAATTGCTCGCACTGAGAGAAAAGGAAGTACCCGACTACTATACCTTTTATAATGACTCCATAACTATCGAGAAAGCAAAAATTATAAACCTGTCTAGATCTCTGGCTCATAATCACTTCACCATAAACATAGGAAAAGATAAGGGAATAGGCGAAAATCAAGGCGTTATCAGTGGAAAAGGTATCGTCGGAATAATTACTAACACGTCAAAACACTACGCAACAGGGATTACTCTTATGAACGAGAAAATATCCATCCCCGCAAAACTAAGTAGCTCAAATAATTATGGAATTATTCGTTGGGATGCCAGCAAAGGATATGCAGTCCTAAACGAAATACCCCAGCATATATCCCTGTCAGTCGGCGACTCAATCATAACATCCGGATTCTCCTCATGCTTCCCCGAAGGTCTACTGATAGGGAAAATAAAGAGCTTTAATAAGTCTTTCTCATCTACTAACTACGACATAGAGGTGGAACTTGCCGAGGATTTTAATAAAGTCGAAAATATATATGTAACAAAACTTCCCGGGTCTGACGAAATTACAGATCTGGAACGCACAGCAAAAAATGAGTACGACATTCGTTAAATACACTATCACATTTATACTGTTCATACTCCTGCAAGTATTTATCCTTGACGGAGTTATGTTATGGGGAATGTTTAACCCCATACTGTATATGACCCCAATTATTCTAATGCCTAGGAAAACTCACACCATAATACTGATGTTTATGGCATTAATACTGGGAGGAATAGTGGACATATTCAACGATACGATAGCTATCAATGCTGCTGCAACAGTGTTCCTAGCTTTTATTAGAAATTCAGTGTATGGACTGGTAGATTCCGATATAAATAACAATACAGACAATAGACTCGCCAGCCCAACAGGACTGCCCTTATCTAAATATATCATATTCTTGTGCGTCTTGGTATTCTTTCACCACCTTGCTTTATATCTTCTTGATGCTTTCTCTACTGAGAACTTTCTATATATCCTACTTATTTCTCTGCTGAACACAGTAATAACTGTTGTCATATTAATGATTTTTAAAAGGTGGCTCTGAGAATATGGATATTTATGTATATCGAAAATATTATGTTTGGGGAGCTTTAGCACTTTTAACTGTAATACTGCTTGCAAGAGTATTCTACGTACAGATACTGTCGCCAGAGTATGAACAATATGCCAGAAATAATGCAATACGCGAAACTACAATATATCCTGCCAGAGGACTATTCTACGACAGAAACGGTAAACTTATGGTCGTCAATAAATATGCTTACGACCTGAGAATAACCCCATACCAAGTTCACGACCTAGATACTCTCGCTCTGTCTAAAGTAATTAATATCCCTTTCGATTCGCTATGCATAATCCTAAATGATGCTCGAAAAGTTTTTAATGCCGCTACTGTCATAAAATCTCAAGTAGACCAAGCCGAATACATGAGAATAAGCGAACAATTATACCAATTCTCAGGTTTCGACTTTGAAAAAAGAATTGTGAGAGACTACAAAACCTCAGTGGCTTCGCATGTCATCGGCTACCTCGGAGCTACAACAAGTAAAGATATTAAAGCAAACCCCTACTACACCCAATCAGATTATATCGGGATGAGCGGACTGGAACGAGAGTATGAAGAGTCTATAAGAGGAGTAAAAGGAAAACAATTTACTGTGGTTGACCATAAAAATCGCTTTCAAGAAAAGTACGACGGAGGGGCTAACGATACCCAAGCACGAAACGGAGACAACCTAACAACCGCAATAGACATTGATTTACAGGCTCTTGCCGACTCGCTAATGATAAATAAAAAAGGGGCAGTTGTCGCTATCGAACCTAAAACAGGTGAACTCTTAACTTTCCTCAGCGCCCCAAACTATGAGCTTTCAAAACTGGTGGGTAACCAACGAACTGCTAATTATAACGAAATAGTCAGAGACACTCTTAAACCAATGTTCAATAGAGCTTCCAGCACTTCATATCCCCCAGGCTCTACATTTAAAATAGCACAATCGCTTGTTGCACTAAAAAGAGGTATAATCACGCCTCGTACACGATACACCTGCACGGGAGGATACATAGTTGGAAATCTGCGTGTTGGCTGTCACCACAGTACCAGCCTAAACCTTACTGACGCCATCGCAAAATCTTGTAATGCATACTATTGTCATTCTTTTAGCGACTATCTCGAAGACAAGCAGTTCCCTAGCGTTAGAGACGCATACCTGGCTTGGCGAAATGATATTATGCTGCTGGGATACGGACATAGAGTTTCGATGGACGTTAGCCCTGAGTCAACAGGCTCTGTGCCAACCGCCGAATATTACGACAAAGCAACATTTGGAAACCATAAGTGGAGATCAACATGGATTATATCATTGGCTATCGGTCAGGGTGAACTGGGAGTTACTCCGCTACAACTCGCCAACCATTGCGCAATGATAGCCAATCGTGGTTATTACTTAAAACCTCATCTTGTGAAGAAAATAGGGAACAAGACCGTCACTGCCCCAAGAGTAGACGCAAACATTGATGCAAAGTACTTCGACGATGTGATAAAAGGAATGGAAAATGTTATGAAAGCTGGAGGGACTGCCGGATGGTATAGTCTAGACAATATACAAATATGCGGGAAAACAGGAACCGTGCAGAACCCCCACGGCAAAGACCATGCTACATTCATCGCCTTTGCTCCCAAAGACGACCCTAAAATCGCGGTTGCCGTATTCGTTGAAAATGCAGGTTTCGGTTCTACTCATGCCGCACCAATAGCAAGCATTATGATTGATAAATACCTAAACGGAAAACTTTGTCCTAAAAGTAAAGCACTCTTCAATAGGGTCGTTAACACTAACCTACTGCAACAATGAGACGTCGACTGAAAACAAACTATATGTCAAGAATCGACTGGCTGACAGTAACACTATACCTCGTCATTGTTATAATAGGAATATCGTCGATTTACCAAGCTACATACACCGAACAATCAAAGTTCCTTTTCGATTTCTCAACCCTCGCCGGAAAACAAGTGGTCTGGACTGCCATCGCATTTGCAATTGGATTTATTATAATCTTTATTAATATAGATACTATACGTGTTGCCCCTCTCATTATGTATGCATTTTCATTGCTGATGCTCGTTGTGACACTAATAATCGGGAAGAAGGTGAACGGCTCGACTTCGTGGATAGAAATAGGTCCCTTTGCTCTGCAAACTTCTGAAATAGCAAAGTTCGCAACTGCAATGACTATTGCATACTTCATTAATATCGATGCCATAGAACGTGGTGGTAGAATAAATATGCTCAAAATATTTGTAGTCCTTTTTATTCCAATAATACTCGTACTCCTGCAAGGGGATGTCGGTACTGCTCTTATGTTTGCATGCCTTACATGGATACTGTATCGCTTCGGACTAAACCCTAAACTCCTGATATTAGTATTTGGCGTAATCCTGATTTTTTTCATCCAAATAATGGGTCTTTTAAATTTCGTGGTGTATATTTCGCTACTACTAAGCCTGTTACTATTTGATGGTTCATTTAAACTTAAAAACTTCCCAACTCGAAGTATAATCGTGATAACATCGGCTTTCATCATTGGCTCAATAATTAATCAAGCTCTTGCAAAAGATATCGTTCTCCTGCCAAGCTTCCTGATGCTTGGTTCTTGGATTATTCTTATTGCCACGACAATGCTCAAACGACAAGTACTCGGAATGCTTATGGTAGCCCTTACGGCAATAGGATTCTTTGCTTATTCACAAGGATGTGCATACATTTTTGATAATGTCCTCAAAGAACATCATAGATCAAGAATTAAAATTGTTCTCGGAATGGAGTCCGACCCACTTGGAACAGGTTACAACCTTAACCAATCGATGATTGCAATAGGCTCTGGAGGATTTAGCGGAAAAGGGTTCCTCAAAGGTACTCAAGCAAAATACGAATTTGTCCCAGCTCGTAGTACAGACTTCATTTTCTGTACCATTGGCGAAGAATGGGGATTCATGGGAGTACTCATGTTCATCGCAATATTCGTGATGCTTGTGGCAAGAATCCTTTATCTCGCCGAACGACAAGACTCCATGTTTGCAAAGGCTTTTATATACTGCGCCGCAACATTCCTGTTTTTCCACTTCTTTATTAATCTCGCCATGACAATGGGAATATTCCCGGTAATAGGCATACCTCTGCCTTTTATAAGCTACGGTGGTTCGTCGCTGATAAATTTTACTATACTAGTGTTTCTTTCTGTGAAACTCGACATACATCGAAAGGCTACAACGGACTAATAATCAGTAGGTAACGAGATTATACCCCAATCTTGTCATGGTCTCGCCAAACTGTCCCTCAATAAGATTTATATCTGATTCTGAAAGCCTTATCTGCCAACACACACCAGTACACGATGGATTGTCCTT
>JBKEAJ010000154.1:0-3129 GCA_047972135.1 Bacteroidales bacterium
AAATCGAAAATAGCATCTTGCAAAGTCAATTTCTTGAAGTTGGGTTTTTGAAATTCGTATGTAAAGCCTAAATCCTTTCTAATTCCCACAAAAAACACCCGTTTCCTATCTTGTGGAACATTATAATCACAAGCGTTTACCATTTCAACAGAAAGTTCATAGCCAACTCCTGCATTTCTGAACATTTCTTTGATGTTTCCCAATGCTTCCGAATGCCTACCAAGTAACATCCCACTTACATTTTCAGCAAGGAAAAATTTTGGCTGTTTAGCTTCTAAAATTCTGATAAAATCAAAAAATAATTGACCTCTTTTATCTTTGATTCCTTTCATTGCTCCGGCTTCACTCCAACTTTGACACGGTGGTCCACCGATTATTCCATCACATTCAGGGACTTCGTCAGAAGGAACATTCACGATACTTCGTTTATCTAAAGTCGTATGTAGATGGTTTTTCTGATAAGTTTCCCAAATTTCTTTGTCGTATTCGTTTGCCCAAATCACATTAAATCCGGCATTTTGGAATCCAAGGTCAAGTCCGCCTGCTCCTGCGAAAAATGATACTATATTCATAATGTTATTGAGTTTCTGTGCATTAGAGGTTCATCCTTGTTTTTAATTATCAACTTGGTTTCGGATAATCTTTTATTTCGCTGAGGTTCTTTTCGATGTTTTCTTGCGAGAGATGGTAGTCTTGCAGTTCGCCCGACATGTACTTGTCGTAGCCTACCAAGTCCATCAAGCCGTGTCCGGAGAAGTTGAACAGTATCACTTTCTCCTTGCCTTCCTCTTTTGCTTGTTTAGCTTGGCGGATTGTCGACGCAATGGCGTGGGTAGTTTCGGGGGCAGGGATAATCCCTTCGGTGCGAGCAAATAGCAATCCTGCCTCGAAGCATTCGCTTTGTGGTATTGCTTCGGCTTCCATTAGTCCGTCGCGCAGTGCAGCACTAACGAGCGGAGCCATTCCGTGATAGCGTAGACCTCCTGCGTGTATGGGTTCGGGTATAAAATTGTGTCCGAGGCTGTGCATTGCCATCATGGGAGTCATTCGAGCAACGTCGCCGTGGTCGTACACGAAAGGGGCTTTGGTGAGGGTGGGGCAAGAAGCAGGTTCAGCACCTATCACCCTGATGTCTGCGCCGTTGATTTTGTCGTACATGAAAGGGAATGTCAGTCCTGCAAAGTTGCTGCCACCGCCACAGCAGCCGATAACGATATCGGGTTTTTTGATACCCACTTTCGACAGTTGTTTTTGAGCTTCTAGTCCAATAATTGTTTGGTGTAGCATCACGTGGTTCAGCACAGAGCCAAGTGCATATCGGGTTTCGCCCGATTGGTCGCTCACGGCAGCCTCTACGGCTTCGGAGATGGCGATGCCGAGTGAGCCGGGAGTGTCGGGATATTTTGCGAGTATGTCTCTGCCTGCTTGCGTTTCGGTGCTTGGGCTTGCAACACATTTACCCTTCCATGCGCCCATCATCATTTTGCGGAAAGGCTTTTGGTCGAAGCTGACGCGCACCATAAACACTTTGCAGTCGATGCCTCCTATCACCGAGCAGGCAAAGGATAGGGCTGTTCCCCACTGACCTGCACCTGTTTCGGTGGTGAGGTGTTTAATACCAAATTGCTTGTTGTACCATGCTTGTGGCACTGCGGTGTTTGGTTTGTGGCTTCCTGCTGGCGACACTCCCTCGTTTTTATAGTATATTTTGGCAGGAGTTCCAAGTGCAGCCTCTAGTTCGTATGCCCGTATGAGCGGACTTGGTCGCCATCGTAGAAAGATCTGACGTATTTCTTCGGGGATGTCAATCCATCGTTTGTCGCTCACCTCTTGTTCGATGAGATTCATGGGAAACACTGCCGCAAGTGCTTCGGGGGTAATCGGCTTGCCATCTGCTCCTAGCGGAGGGTTTAGCGGTGTTGGCAGGTCTGATGCGATGTTGTACCACTGTCTTGGCATTTCAGCCTCGTCGAGATATATTTTTTTCTGATGCTCCATAATTTTTATTTAAATTCTTGTTTTAACAAGTTGTATATTTCTAGCCACGTTTTTTTTGTAAGATTCTGTTACAAAACCGAGAGTGCCATTGTCTGAGCCTTTTCGTTCAGCCCAAGAATTTGCTTGCTCTATAATTTTGGTTACATAAAAACCCTGCCCGAAGTCCTTTCCTATCTCGCACTGCGACAAATCAATTTCTGTTATTTCGATGTAGCTACCATGATATACCTTCATCGCAAACCTCCGTTTTTATGACAAATTTCATACATACTTCTAACTGCCCAAAACGGATTGTCGGTATGTAATGCCCACCAATGCTTGTTGAGATATTCTATTCCACCATATTTCTTCAAATATTGATATGCTTTTTGAACATTCATTTTGTAGGCAAGAGCGAATTTAGGAATGATAAAACTGATTTTGTCGCTTGTATCTTTATTTAATCTGTCGTTTGCCATAATTTTTATCTATGCCCCAAATATACGTAATCTCGTTTATTTTCACATCATCATTTTCGTTGATTGATTCATTTCTTTATGTAATATTTTCGTTATTAGCGGATTATTATTATTTAGTACTTGTCCATAATGTCAGGAGTCTGAGATATTAGACTTTCATGGATGGACTCTATATAGAAAGTTTCTACTGAATGATAGATACTCATCATTTGTTGGTATTTTGATGTCAGCTGTCTTATTCATGCCCGTAGTGGCTATATCTTTGTCTCCCAAATTAAAACTAGTTCTTGCATGCGAGGCAATAAATACAAATATATTGAGGGGCAGAGTCCCGATATTACAGACTCGTGTGCTAACAAATAAACAAATAAACAAATGAAAATCAAATTATTACTTTTATTTCTGCTACTAAACAGTACAATCTTCGCACAAACTATTTTTAAGGGAAGAGTTACAGACAATACTAAAGAGCCTTTGGCGGGTGTAACTGTCATGGTCAAAAACACAACTATTGGAACATTTACGGGAGCAGACGGCACTTTCGAGTTGAGATACTCTGCCGATGCACCTTTTACCTTGGTTCTTAGTAGTTTAGGATACAACACTCGTGAGATGGAGCTAAGTCCACAGTCGGCGGCAAGTCTAGGAGATATTGTCTTGATGGAAGGCAATG
>JBKEAJ010000155.1:0-16182 GCA_047972135.1 Bacteroidales bacterium
CATGCTTCCTTATGTCTCCGACGGTGGAACATGGGGAACGGCAACAGCAACGGGAACAAGTGTCAATCCTAATAATCCTGCCTACCTTAGCACTAGTGCAACAGACGGTAAGATTTTCGATGCCGAAGGCTTTTGGAATGCAGCAGTGTCGTTAAATACTGGACTTGACAAGGTGCGAGTAACAATCCCTTACACCACAGGAACAGGCGACCATTGCGCTGGAGCAAGCAAAACAGTGAACATAACAATTGAAATAACGAAGGAATAATGAAAAATACATTGTTTAATTGTTTAATCGTTTAGGGTTTAAAGATGCTGTATGCCGTAGGCTTTAGGCTATAAGCGAACAGCCGATAAACGAACGTCATTGCGAGGAGCTTGCGACGGACTCTACTTATTTGATTTTCTTTGGCGGAGTTTCATTCCGAGATAATGAGCGAGGAAATAGGTAGGCAGGGTTACGATGATACTGTAATATATGGGGATGCCCAAATACTTTCTGAATAATATAATAAATGGAATTGGCAGGTGTATGTAAACAAACCACCAAAATGATAGCTTTTTTACGCCAGCTCTCAAGTATCCAAATGGTATTCCGAGAGCAAAAGTCATCAGAGCTAAAAGAAAGTAATCAGTCATACTGCAAAAATACTCACAAAAAGTGAGGTGTGAGTTAAAAACTCTGTCTAATAGTTTCTTGTTAAAAATAAAATGTGTAATTTTGCGGGACTTTTGTCATGATTTACATACGATGAAGTATACGGAAACATATTGCATCCCTTACGAGGGTTTGAGTCTCGGCAAACATAAATATGAGTATACGCTCAGCAATGATTTTTTTCTGAATCATGGCACGGTAGATATTAGTACTGGCGATTTGCTTGCCATAGTAGTCATTGACAAGCATCCTTCGTTTATAGAGCTGAGCTTTGAGATTGAAGGTAGTGTTGAGCTTGAGTGCGGCAGATGCTTGGACATGTATAATCAAGACCTTGACTATGTCGGTAAATTGATAGTCAAATTTGGTGATAAGGACATAGACGAAGGCGATGATATTGTCTGGATTGACAAAAGCGAAGGCATACTTCATCTGGCTAAATGGCTAAATGAGTTTGTAGTGTTGAGTTTGCCGATTCGCAGGGTTCATCCTGATAGTCAGGACGGCAAGAGTAGTTGCAACGAGCAGATGCTTGCTTATCTTGACAATGAAATAGACGCTAGCGAGAAGGACGACAATGTATCAGATAGTCGCTGGGATGCCTTGAAGGTTTTGAAAGACGAAGTAGATAAAAAACAGACAAAATAATAATTAAAAAAGAAGATATAAAATGGCACATCCAAAGAGAAAGATCTCGAAGACAAGAAGAGACAAGCGCAGAACACACTACAAAGCAGTAGCACCAACGATTGTAAGTTGTTCAAACTGTGGTGCAGCAATTAAGTATCACACTGTATGTGGCGAATGTGGTTACTACCGTGGTAAGCAAGCTGTCGAGAAAGAAGTAGCACTATAAAAAAGGCTGGACATTCGTCCACGTCCGACCATTTTGAAGTTCTAGCAAGCGGTATGGCTTTTTTTAGTGAAGTTATGTCGTTTGTTGTCTTATTGGGAGTTTGGAAAGCGAATTTAGCTATCGACTACTAGCTGTAAATCATTGATTAAGAGCTAGTAGTTGAGAAATAAATAAATGACACCTCCACAACTCTTAAAATATAGACACATAGAAGGATGATTATAAACAGCAAAAGCATATAGCATACAGCTTATTGCATAAAAAATAAACATATGAAAGGCAAAGAAATTAAGGGGCAGGACTCAATGTCCCCGCGAGTTAATGACATTGGCAAGGGAACAAAGATTGTTGGGGATATAACATCTTCGGGAGATTTCAGAATAGATGGTCAAGTGGAGGGGAACTTAGTTATTGAGGGACGTTTGGTGGTTGGTCAAGAAGGCTTTGTAAAGGGTCAGGTGAGATGTAAGAGTTCGGAAATTTACGGAACTTTAGAAGGTAAATTTTTTGTTACTGAGCTTCTTAGCATTAAATCGACAGGGAAGATAATTGGCGAAGTTTCCACTGCGAAGTTGGCAATAGAGCAAGGTGCGATGCTTGACGGAAAATGTTCTATGGGAGAGAAGAAAGGGTTTAGTTCTCCTGCGCCAAAGTCTACAACAGCATCAGCGACTTCTACATCATCATCATCATCATCATCATCATCATCATCTACATCATCATCATCTATCTATTCGGTGAATAAGGATAAGGATTCAGATAAGAGTTAGAATTGATTTACTGAGGTATGGGTAAGGGAGGAGTCGGCTATATAAGGGGTTTAGGATTTGTGATAGTTGGCTTGTTGTTGGTTGAGCTGGTGATTAGCATGCTTGTTGAGGGCATCGCTTTCTCGTGGTTTTATCCTGTTTCGGCTGTTATAGGGGGGCTGACGGCGTGGGTTTGTTACTTAATAGACAAGAAGATGCCGGGCATAAATTCCATATCAATGAGTTTCTTCATAAAGCTTGTTGTGTACGGAGGTTTTGTGTTGTACTGTCATTATTTTGATGTTGCCGAAATGCTAGTCTACGGCACTCATATTGTAGTTTTATATTTGTTGCTGATGTTTGTTGAGATTAGGAGGAAATATAGCTCAGTCAGATCTAAACATTAGGATATTGATGGTCGGTCGAGTTGTTTGCTAATTTCCGAAGCGATATATCTGAGTTTTTGATATTCCTTTTGCAGTTCTATAACTTTGTCAAAATCATCATTGCTAAGATTTGCGATTTTGTCTTGAATTTCAGCCATATATCCTTTCACGCACTTGAACTTATATTCGTTCAGAAGTTTTGGTACGATTGTATACAGAATATCTTTTTCTGTTTCGTGGGCATGTTTTCCGTCGCTCCATCGTCTGCTCTCGGTGTATTTCTCGGATAGTATTTCGATACAAAGTGCAGCAATATCGTTGTTAATATTGTGAATCATGTAATTTTCGATTTCAGTTTCGACAATTTCCCCTTTTAGTATATTAATAAGTGTGTCGAAGCTAGATGCAAAAGGCTCTGTTGTCGGTATCAGCTCATCATTAATCAAGTCATTTAGAATATAAAACCCTACACTTATAGGTTTTCCGTCTTCATCTTCGGCAATATCTACATTAAAGTATTTTATAAGCATACGCAACAAAGCTCGTATTTCGAGGTCTTCGGATGTAGCGACACTACTTCTGTTGGCGGTATTTTGCTCAGTGATGTTTTGCTTAGATGCTTGTCGTTTTGCGTCGAAATATTTTTTTTTCTGAAAGTCGTCTGATTTTTTATGAATAATCTTGGCGACCTCATCGTATAGTAGTTTTTCGTCTCTTCCGAGCATTGAGCTGCAAGTGCTTATATATTCGGCTCTGGATAGGGGGTCGTTTATTTGTGCAATACTTTCGATAATGCTTTTTATAGCCTGTGTTTTTGCGTATGGGTCGTTTTCTGTGCCGTCGAGCAAGAGTTTTGTTTTGAACTTTATAAAGTCCATTTCATTTTCATTGATAAACAGCTCTAGCTCACTTGCAGTTCTGGCTTTTGCAAATGAGTCGGGGTCTTCGCCCTCGGGCAGGGCTATAATCTTTATGTGCATGCCTTGTTGGAGGAGCAAATCTATACCCCGCATGGATGCTTTTATTCCGGCAGCGTCGCCGTCGTATATTACCGTTACCTTATTTGTAAATCTTTTAATAAGCCTTATTTGGTCGTCGGTAAGTGCTGTTCCCGATGATGCCACCACATTTTCGATGCCCGATTGATGCATTGATATAACATCGGTGTAGCCTTCGACGAGGAAACATTTATCGTTTTGGGTGATAGCTTTTTTGGCTTGAAATATTCCGTATAGTACACGGCTTTTGTGGTATATTTCTGATTCAGGGGAGTTTAGATATTTTGCAGCTTTGTCGGAAGTTTTCATAACTCTTCCGCCAAAGCCTATTGTTCTGCCCGAAACGCTGTGTATTGGGAACATCACCCGTCCAGCAAAGCGGTCGATTTTCCAGTCGTCGCGTTGTATTGTGAGTCCGCATGCTGTTAAGATAGCTAGTTTATATCCTTTTTTCTGTGCATGTTTTGTAAAAGCGGCTTTTTCTTCGAGAGCGTATCCGAGATTGAATTTTTTTATAATATCGTCTCGCAGTTCTCGTTGCCTGAAATATTCTAGCGCGATAGCTTTTCCCTCCTTCGTTTCCCAGAGGTTTTTCTGGAAGTAGTTGTCGGCAAAGTCTGTTGCTACCATCATGCTTTCCCTTAGGTTTTTAGCTTCTTTTTCCTCGGGAGTTTCTTCCTTTTCTTCGATTTCTATACCATATTTTTTGGCAAGGAATTTTACGGATTCGATAAAGTTCAGGTTTTCAATCTGCATAATGAAATTGAACACATTGCCACCGCCACCGCAGCCAAAGCACTTGCAAATTCCCTTGCTTGGCGAGACGGTAAACGAGGGTGTTTTTTCGTTATGAAATGGGCAAAGTCCAATAAAATTAACGCCTCTACGTTTCAGGTTTACATATTCGCCCACTACATCTTCGATGTTGGCGGAGTCTTTGACTTGTTCTATGACAATTTCATTAATCATGCTACAAAATTAATTTTTTATGAGCAGAATTGTTATTTAAATCTTGTATAATTATCTTTACGGCTCAAACTTATTTGTGTATCATAACAAAGACAGCATATATGACTAGTAGAAGAAGTTTTGTAAAGAGAGGGATGGCAGCAGGGGCAGGACTTGCATTGTTTCCGTCGTTGATGTCGTGTAAGGCAGACCCATTGTTCAGGTTTGCCCTATGTGCGGATGTGCATAAAGATATAATGCCAGATGCTGATAAACGCTTGATGACCTTTATGAATGTTGCAGACTCTTACGGGGTGAATTTTGTTGCTCAGTTAGGCGATTTTTGTTATCCGGAAGAGCAAAATAGGGAATTTCTGAATATTTGGAAAGGCTTTGCAGGAGGGAAGTATTCTGTATTGGGAATGCATGATATGGATAAAAGTACCAAGCAGGATGTTGTTGATTATTTAGCTATGCCCGACACTCGTTATTCCTTTGATGTAGGGGGTTTCACTTTTATAGTTCTTGATACTAATTTTTATCGGGATGCTAGCGGAGAGTTTCACGACTATGCCAATAGGAATTTTATGATGCATGACAGACTTAATCAGATTCCTGATATACAGATTGAGTGGCTGAGGGCAAAACTAGAGTCTAGCAACAATAGATGTATAATATTTTCGCATTATCCCCTGTTTAATGTTCAAGAGCAGGAGGTAAATAGCAATGTCAGGAAAGTATTGGAATCCGAGAACGAGAGGGCAGGCTACAAGAAAGTCGTGGCATCCTTCAACGGCTATACTCATGCCGATTATTCGCAGGTAGTCAATAGCATCAGCTATGTCAATATAAACAGCATGTCTCATCTTTGGGTAGGCGCGAAATATAGCTGCGACAGGCGTTTTACGCAAATAGACAATAAAAACTATCCACCTCTGAAATATACAATGCCCTACACACTGCCCTTATATGCAGTGGTTGAGGTATATGCAGATAAATTGAAGCTCATAGGCACGCGGGCGGAGTTTATGAAACCGACTCCACAAGAGATGGATATGCACAGTAGAGAAGATGGTTTTTCGACCAGAGCATTTATCTCTGATTTGGAGATAGTTGTGTAATAGCATTAAAAAAAAGGCATCCCGAAGAATGCCTTTTTTTAATGCTATTGTGTATTACAGATGCATCACGCCATCGCCACAATGCCTGCACCAATAAGGTTGGCATTATCCACACGTTGTATATCAAATTGCACATTGCTGTAATGCATGTGGTCTAGCAGGTCTCTAAGATATTTCTTCACCATTTTGTTGTAGTCCTTAAACTCGGAGAGGTGAGACCAGAATAGGCTACCCTCGGCAACAATAAGCACTCTGTAGGTGCGGTCTGATGGTGGATTCCCGCTTTTTATCAATCCTGCAATTGAAGAAGCAACAAGTTTAGCAGATCTTTTGTATGCCTCTTTTGATAGCTCGACGGCTTCTACATCGTATTTTTTAGGATTATCTATAACTTGCGACATTTGTTTGCCATCTGTCAGTTCGTCAAATTTATCAGGGAAAGCGGCATTCAGCAGTCTGCCAATAAACATTCCGGATACTGCTTTTTCAAGTTTTTGTTTGCCAGGGTTCAATGATTTTTCGTCTACTGTCTTATCGAGGTCGGTAAGAATATCGGGAGTGAAGTTTCCTGATTCCAGATTTATAGGAAGTATTCCTTCCCACGGCTCAATTTCTTTTGTAATTCTTGAAGTGTGAAAGAAAGTTGCCATGTTAGTCCCCGTTCCCACTATAAGTCCTATGTATGAGTCGAATCCTGGGAGTGTTTTCCCTGCAAACAGAGTAGTAATAGTGTCGTTTGCAACTTTAATGCCCGAAAACTTTGACTTGCAGTTCTTGTTTAGGTACTCCAATAGGGGTTTCCCAATCTTGCTACCTATTAACTCTTTGATGGCTAGGTCTTTGCTCATACCTAATCCAATGGCATCGCCGTTTTTAAGACTTGTTGCCGGGTATGAATAGCAATATCCGAGAGGAGTTTCTTTTTCATATCCTAAAACGTTGACCAGTCCGGCAATAGCTTTAAAGAGAGCTTCCAAGGAGCTTGTTTCTCCCAGTTCAGGGTCGAGTTTCTTGCCCACCGGTCCGTGGGTAACAGTTGCTGCTCCCTTTTTAAATTCGACCACTGCCACACGCAGATTAGTGCCGCCGAAGTCAACGACTGTTACGGCTCCGTTTAGTTCACCCTCAATTGGTGAAACGTAAGTGGGAATACAGAGTAATTCCTGCCCGTCTTTCTCAAGACCTTGTAGAACTCTCTCGCTGAAAGCGTTGCTGATGCTCCTTTGCTGCTTGATATCGAGGCTTAGTAAATTGTGCATGATATATTTTTGTTTAATAATTTGCTGTAAATAATCATCGGACGAATATAGGAATTGTTATTAAGATAGAGGTATATAAATTCGGTTTTTTGAAATATTAATGTAATTTTCTTCTTTCGACTTCGAGTTTCATCTGTTTATAATTTTGCAATAAGCTGTAAGTTATAGGCTTTATGCTTTTGCCGTTTTTAATCATTCTCGGATGCTCGAATGTTTAACTGTTTGGGTTTTCGGACTGACAGCTGGGCAGAAAATGTTCTGCCCTTACATTATGTCCATCATCTATCGTCATTGCGAGCGTCAGCGTGGCAATCTGTCCGTTGTTGCAGGAGATTGCTTCGTCGTAAGCTTCTCGCAATAATGTTTGTGTATTTTTCATTTGTTCATCAACTATACTTTGCTCATTGTTCAGATATCAGGGCTATCGCCCCTATTATTTTTCTATCTATCTCTTTGCTACGAAGATATCGGGACTACGTCCCTAAACATCAAACTCTAAACGATTAAACAGTTCAACGATTAAACTCTAAACCATGTACACCATTCCCCGCTTTATTCGTTATAGAGCCGTAAATAATTTAGATGCGTTTGCCCTAAATAAATTCCTTTATAGTAGCGAAGCAATAATATTTTTTTACTACATTTGACAGCGCAACGATAGCATGAAACGAGCATGTTTATTTGTTTAGTCGTTTAAGGTTTGAAAAATACTATATGCTGTACGCTTTAGGCTAACGCTCGCAATGACGAACCTTGCGCTTGTCCAGTTGTTAATAAAGAGATGAGATATCTCATCATTAGTATAAATTAAATATATAGTATAAACATGGTAAACAATTCTCCAAAATTCTATGAGAATACAAACTCCACCGGAGAAAAATTTTTGGATGGGTCAATTCTCGCTAAAAGTAATGAACTGTACGACGATGGTGATTTCAAAGGGGCATTTAAAGGTCTGTTGGAATTTGTAGATCCTGAGTTGGTAAAGAAATTTGAGGCAGACGATAAGCATTGGGAAATGCCTCACGGGTCGAGTATTATAAGGTTTGAGATAAAGGACGAGGGTTTTCGCATTGCTGCCTTTGTGTCGAAGCTGACTCCCGATACTAATTTAGTACCACTGAAGCGCAATCTTTGCGAGGCTAATTTTTCGAGTTTAGATCTTGCCAATGTTGCTCTTAGCGACGGCGAGGTAGTTTTTTATTATGATTTTCTGTGGGAGGAGTCTTATCCGCGCAAGGTTTACGACATACTTTGGGACATATGTCGTTTTGCCGATATTCTTGACGACGAGTTTGTGGAGAAATTTAAGACTGTTCACGCTAGTACTCCGCAAGTTGAGGTCTTGTCGGATACAGAAAAAGAAGCACTATACAATCAAATCCAGGAAGAAATAAAAAATACGAAGGAGTATTTTGAGAAATTTCAGAGTGAGCGCAAAGAGATACTGATGTTTTATTCGGCAATCATCGGCATAATGAAAATAGAGTATTTTGCGTATCTGCAAGGCTATTACAAGACAGAGTTTGAGGATATTATCTCTTATACAGGTTCTGACACGAGCGATTCGCTGGCGCAAATAACTTCCAACTGTATCAACTTTCTCAAAGACTTGGAAAATCCTGAAAATAAGTCCAAAATACTTGATAGTATGTATCGAGTAAAATTATTGGTACCTGAGAGGTCTTTTTCTCCCTTGTCGGTAGTTCGAGATGTTTGGGAGAGGAGTTATGATAATATTTGTAGAGCTTTCGACGGGAATGACTATGCCTACGTAAGCCTCTCGGCAATGCAGTCTTTTTATAGGTTGATTTCGTATTATAACATACCTAAAGATATATACGATGCGCTTATAAAAGCATTAAAGGAGGGTTCAGACAAGCCTTACAAAGAGAGTGCTGTCATACTGAAAGATGCAATGACAGCCATCCTTAACGACGATATTAAATCGCCGTCAAAAGGGAAGAAGGGATTTTTCAAAAAGTTGTTCAACATTTAAAAATAGAGAGAGATGGGCATAAATGAATATAAAGCAAGTGTTTACAAGATAAATACCAGCGATGGCACAGGAACGGGATTTGCCATTAAGAATGAGGATTTTATAATCACCAACTACCATGTTGTTGGCAAGTCTAAACATGTGGGAGTAGAGTCGGTATCAAAAGATAGGTATCTAGGGCATGTTATGTACGTCAATCCCAAGACAGATATAGCATTTATTAAAGTTGAAGGTTTAAACCCGGCGGGATCTCAGATTATTTTTGACAGAGATACGAAGGTTGACGCAAAAGACAGTTTGATGGTTTTGGGATACCCCTTTGGTATGCCGTTTACGGTAACAGAGGGCATAGTTTCGTCGGCAGAGCAGAACCTTGACGGTGTGAAGTTTATTCAAACCGATGCAGCCGTAAATCCTGGTAATAGCGGAGGTCCGATGATAGACGACAAAGGTCATCTGGTAGCAGTAACGTCGTGTAAATTTAATAATGCCGATAATGTAGGCTTTGGTATAACTTTGGAATATCTTGTAAAAGAGCTCGATAACTATAAAGACAACAAGGTAGAAAAATATTCACTTGCTTGTCCTTCGTGCAGGGCATTGGTGTCGGAAGCCACGGAGTATTGTCCTTCGTGTGGCGGCAAGTTGGACAAAAAGATTTTTAGTGAAGAGGAGCTCGACGAGCTGCAAGAGTTTGTTGAAGACGGCATCAGAAAGTTGGGTATCGACCCTATTGTAGCAAGATACGGAAGATTTTACTGGGAGTTTCACAAGGGCAGTTCGTTGATACGCATATTTTTATATGGCAATAATTATCTATTTGCCACCTCGCCGACCAATAATCTGCCTGAGCAGAATAGTGAGGCTTTGTATGATTACATACTGTCTGAGCCAGTAAAGCCGTATAAACTGGGGGTGAGTGATAATGAGATATACATATCGTATAGGGTTCATCTTTCGGATGTTTTTTCTGATAATGGCGAAAAAATAAAGGGTGAATTAGTAGATATGATTAACAAGGCCGACGAGCTTGATAACTATTTGCGAGATACCTACAATTGTCCGTTTACGACATTTAGCAAGGACGAGGCGGGCGAGTAAGCGGTTGTATTGCAGGTGTTTGCTGAATTTATTTCTACGTTCTTAAATTATGGGTATTGCTTAATAAAAAATATCTATAAGATAAAGAGGCAATTTCTTGTTAACTTAGGGCAGTTAAACTCATAAATGATTGTAATATGACTAGCAGGACAAAGCGTGCATGGGCATTGTACAAAGACGGCTTTATAAAAATGCCGAGATGGGGAAGAACCCTTTGGCTTATTATTCTCATCAAGGCATTTGTGATGTTTGCCATATTGAAGATTTTCTTTTTTCCGAATTTCTTGAACACCAAATTCGAGAGCGACGAAAGCAGGAGTGAGTATGTGATAGAGCGAATAACAAATCAAGAATAGAATAAATGTAGAAATAAATTCAAATTAAACACACTATTATGAATGTATTTGACATGTCCTTGGTAGATTGGTCTCGTGGTCAGTTTGCCTTGACAGCTATGTATCACTGGCTTTTTGTTCCTCTGACTTTGGGAATAACATTCATAATCGCCATCATGGAGACAATCTATGTAAAAACGGGCGATGAAGGATGGAAAAAAGCTACGAAGTTTTGGATGAAGCTCTTCGGCATTAACTTTGCCATAGGGGTTGCTACGGGAATAATCCTAGAGTTTGAGTTTGGCACCAACTGGTCCAACTACTCATGGTTTGTGGGCGATATTTTTGGTGCGCCGCTAGCCATCGAAGGGATTTTTGCCTTCTTTTTGGAGACCACTTTTATAGCGGTCATGTTTTTTGGTTGGGATAAGGTGAGCAAGCGTTTTCACCTATTGTCGTCGTGGCTTGTTGCTATTGGTGCCAACCTGTCGGCGCTGTGGATTTTGGTTGCCAACGGCTGGATGCAAAACCCTGTTGGGATGAGATTTAATCCCGACACTGCACGTAACGAGATGATGAGTTTTTGGGATGTAATCATGTCGCCGACGGCAGCGAGTAAGTTTCTGCACACCATCACCTCAAGTTTTGTATTGGGGTCGATATTCGTAATCGGAATATCAGCGTGGTTTTTGCTCAAGAAGCGTGAAGTTAAGTTTGCCAAGCGCAGTATGATAGTTGCAGCTTCCTTCGGACTTCTGTCTTCGTTGATGGTAGCACTCAACGGCGACTATTCGGCAAAGCTGGTTGCACAGACACAGCCCATGAAGTTTGCAGCGATGGAAGGTATCTACAACGGTAGCGACGATGCAGGCATAGCCATGTTCGGAATTATGAAACCTGGTCCTGCACATGGAGAAGACAACTTTGTGTGGCGCCCCGAAGTTCCCAATCTATTGTCTTTCTTGGCATATGGTAAATTTGGAGAGTTTGTTCCCGGAATAAACAATCTGATAGACGGCTACAATGAAGGTGGCAAGTCAGATATTAGTGCCAAAGAGAAGATGGAGCGTGGAGCTTATGCTATGAGCCGTTTGGCAGAATTTAAAGAAGCCAAGAAAGCCAGCGATACGGCAAAAGCCGACGAAATCAGGACAGAGTTTGGCAGCGAAAAGTTCCAAAACGAATATTTTAAATACTTTGGCTACGGAGCTGTGAAAGACACAGCCTTCCTCGTTCCCAATGTTGCACTGACTTTCTACTCATTCCACATTATGTTCACACTTGGATGCTTCTTTATTTTGTTGTTCTTGGTGGTCTTGATTTTGACCCTCAAAAACAAAATACAAAACAGCAAGTTGTGGTTGCGTATAGCGATTATCTGCATACCACTGGCATACTTAGCTTCGCAAGCTGGCTGGATAGTTGCGGAAGTTGGTCGTCAGCCTTGGGTAATTCAGGATTTGATGACTACAACCACTGCCGTAACTCGAATTTCAGCGTCGGCGGTGCAGGTTACATTTTGGCTATTCTTCGTTCTCTTTACAACCTTGTTGATAGCAGAGCTTAGGATATTATTGACACAGATAAAGAAAGGACCTAAAATTCAAGAAGGAGAATAGTTATGTTTGAGAATATGGATTATTTAACATTGCAACAATACTGGTGGTTTCTGGTATCGTTGCTAGGCGCATTGTTTGTATTTCTAAACTTTGTGCAGGGTGGGCAATCGCTATTATTTTCGATAGGTAAAACTGCAAAGGAGAAAGAGCTACTGCTCCATACCATAGGTGCTCACTGGGAACTGACATTTACCACTCTTGTAACATTCGGCGGTGCATTTTTCGCATCTTTCCCCTTGTTTTATGCAACCAGCTTTGGCGGTGCATATTGGGTGTGGTTTGCTATTTTGGTTCTGTTTATCTTGCAGGCAGTATCGTTTAAGTTCCACAAGAAAGCAAGTAACTTTTTGGGCGAAAAGACCTACGAGGTATTTCTATGGCTCAACGGAACGCTTGCTCCCTTATTGGTAGGAACGGCTGTCGGCACCTTCTTCAACGGGGCGCAGTTCACCCTCGACCAATATAACTCGGTTCATTGGCAGACTTCATTCAGAGGCTTAGAGGCAGTATTAAACTGGCATAATGTGAGCTTGGGTCTAGCTTTGGTGTTTTTGGCACGCATACTCGGAGCGATGTTCTATATCAATAGGATTGACGAAGAAGAAATCCGGGCAAGAGCGCGTAAGCAGGTCTTGTACAACACTATACCATTCTTGGTTTTCTTCCTAGCATTTGCGGTGGCACTATTGTTTAAACAAGGTGTAGGCTACACAATGAATGGCGACACTCCGGTTTTCGCTATCGAAGATGGGAAGTATTTATCGAATTTTCTTGCCATGCCGGTGGTTCTGGTAATGTTCCTACTCGGAGTGGTGGGTGTCTTGTTGGCAATAGGCAGAACGATATTTACTAAATGTACCAAGTGTATATGGGTAGGTAGTCTGGGTACTGTATTGGTCGTGCTTTCGGTGTTTTTGATAGCTGGCTACAACGGTACTGCTTTCTATCCGTCGGGAGTAGATATTCAGAGTTCGCTATGCATACAAAATGCCTCGTCCAGCAAGTTTACCTTGGTTGCGATGAGCTATGTGTCATTGGGAGTGCCTTTTGTACTTGCTTATGTATGGTATGCATGGAAATCGCTTACAAAGAAAGAGGAAAGTCTTTCGGATTTACCCGATGAAGCTCAGTATTAATCAAAAAGAGAGAAAGATATGTATTTAGAATCAATATTGTGGTACTTGACCTATCCCGCTCTGATAGTAGCGAGCTACTATCTTGCAGTCTGCATGGTCAAAAAGTACGAAAAAAACACTATCGACAAAGACGATTAGTTTTTTCATGACTAATAATTTTTAGTTGTGCCCGTAGGATTTATCTTACGGGCTTTTTTCGTACTTTTGTATAAAATTACAAGGATATGATTTTATCAGGAAAAGAAATAAAAAAGCGACTTAATACCGAGATTTTTATCGAGCCGTACAACGACAAGCAGCTCAACCCCAACAGCTACAATCTGCGTTTACATGACAAATTGCTTGTTTACGACAAGGAGGTGCTTGATATGAAGAAGGAAAACACTGCAAGCGAGCTGATTATCCCCGAAGACGGCTTGCTATTGGAAACTGGCAAGCTCTATCTCGGGCGCACCATCGAACATACTCGTACCGACACGCTTGTGCCAATGCTCGAAGGTCGCTCGTCCATTGGTAGGCTGGGACTGTTCATTCATGTTACGGCAGGCTTTGGCGACGTAGGCTTTAATGGCTTTTGGACCCTGGAGATATTTTGTGTTCAGCCCATACGTATATATCCGAACATCGAAATATGTCAGATATATTATCATGACATTCAAGGGGAATACGAACATTATACTAGCGGTAAATATCAGAATAACAAGGAGGTACAGCCTAGTATGCTCTACAAAGATTTTATGTAAAGTTGACTGTATTTAAAAACATAGTCGCCCATATAGTTCTTTTTCCGGTATATCTGTACCGTTGGTTTATCTCGCCCATACTACCTCCCTCGTGCCGCCATACGCCGACCTGCTCACAGTATGCCATTGAGGCTGTGAAGAAACGGGGCGTGTTTGTGGGAATATATCTGACAATAAATAGGATACTGCGTTGCCATCCATGGGGCACAAAAGGCTACGACCCAGTTCCCGACAAAGGCTGCAAAGCGAGTGTGAATGAGACTTCCAAGCAGTAGCTATATGCAATTTAATTATTAATGGTGAATTGTTAATTATTAATGGAATACCAAATAAACGAGCGTCATTGCGAGGAGCCGGCGACGAAGCAATCTCCTGCAACCAAGAACAGATTGCCACGCTAACGCTCGCAATGACGGATAATTATAAACAGCAAAAGCATAAAGCCTATAGCTTACAGCTTATTGCAAAATTTTAAACACATGAAAATTACAATAGCAATAGACGGTTTTTCCTCATGTGGGAAAAGTACTATGGCAAAGGCTTTAGCAAAAGAGTTGGGCTATGTTTTTATAGATACCGGAGCAATGTATCGGGCAGTAACATATTTTGCTCTGCAAAATGGAATGATAGATAGCAAGGGAAATGTTGACACAGTAAAGCTCATCGACAGATTGCATGATTTGTCCATAGCATTGAAATACGACAGTGCAAGCGGCGTGGCACACAGCTATTTAAACGGTGAGGATGTAGAAGCTGAAATTCGCAAGCCCTTAGTGAGTTCGCATGTCAGCAAGATTGCAGCTGTTAAGGAGGTTCGGGAGTTTCTGGTGGCACAGCAAAGGATGATGGGAGAGGCGAAAGGAGTGGTAATGGATGGTCGTGATATTGGCACAACGGTATTCCCCGATGCCGAACTAAAGATTTTTATGACAGCCTCCGACGAGGTTCGTGCGCAACGCCGCTACGACGAGATGATAGGCAAAGGCGTGGAAGTTAGTATTGCTGAAGTGAGTGCCAACATCAAAGAGCGCGACTACATCGACCAGAACCGAGAGGAAAGTCCCTTGCGTCAGGCCGCCGATGCGGAAGTTATTGATAACACCAATCTCACCCCCGACGAGCAGTTGGCAGTGGCTCTAAAGATGGCAAGGTCTAGGCTTTAAAATATGTGTTTGTAGAGTTCAGACTATAATATTTCACTCACCGAGTCGAGATTCTATATCCATTCTTTGATGCAGGATTCTGATGATCTCGATTTCTTCTCGTTCTCTACTGACTTTATAAAATAAAATATAAGATGTGATTTTATTTTAGAGCATAGATACCCCTTTCTTATTTTGCTACTCTTCTTTCCTGAGTTGGGATGTATAGCAAGATATTCAATTTCATCAAGAATGAGGTTAAAGTACCTATCTGCTTGCTCTAATGACCAATTCTCAAATGTGTATAACCAAATTTTTCTATATCATCATTTGCCTCCTGACTGATTTTATATTTCATTATTTAGGCAAATATTTCTGATGAATATTTTGTAGAAGTTTGTTGCGCTCAAAGTTTTCCACAAAGCCTGAATCCTCTCCTTTTTTTAGTTCTTTTATAAGCTCTTTTTTATTTCATAGAGTTTCGCAGGTAACGCCGCAGAGGGAAGTCGACAAGTCTAAACACAGCATAGGCAAGAGCTACAAGCAGAATTGTGGAAATAGAGATTACGCACCATAGCTCTGTATTGCTTGGATTTTCTGCTGCTACATAGTTTGCAAATACCCACATAAACGGATAGTGAACCATATAAAGAGGATAGGAGATATCACCCGAGAATTTATTGATTTTGCGTAATGTTCCTGTCAGTTTTGTTCCAGCTCCCAGTGAAACTAATAGCGGGAAGTAGATAACGAGGATAAATGGTTCAAGTAGATGATTCCATTTTCCCCCGTAAGGACTTAGGAATGCCAACATAAGCAATACACTCATGCCTAGCAGTCCCAGTTTGTTTTTTATTATTAGGTTTGAGCGAAAAATCAGCATTCCCATCAAAAACGAAAAAGCGATACGAGCCAAACCATGAAAGAAAGTTTTGCCACTCCAACCGCCTAGTAAAGTTCCATAATTCCAACCGACGTAAAAAATGCCAATCGCCGCTAATACTACCAATATGTACAGTGTTTTTTTACCTATTCTGAATAATACAGCGAGGTAGACCAAGTTTGCAATATACTCCCAAAACAATGACCAGCAAGGAGCATTCAGATTAAATAGATTAAAATATCGCTCCTC
>JBKEAJ010000156.1:0-10350 GCA_047972135.1 Bacteroidales bacterium
GTATTTTTGCTAACTGACAATTTATCTTCAGGGCAAACGCATCTAATTTCTCAGTATATTTAGTAGATACTCATTGTCCCGTCCTGCATCTATCCTCTTAAAAGAACTTTAGCCCGAATGTTTAGATATTTGGATTCTCAGACTGACAGCCTTTTTTAATCATTAATGGTAACATTCTCTATTCATCATCCTGCAATCCATAACGTTATGGGGTTGGTGGTGTATCTTTCCCCATGGCGTTGCATGGGCTGTTTATGGCTTGCAGCTATAAACAGCCCACATCGTAGCTTTGTAATATCGTAGTATCTATATTTGTCGTCATTGCGAGCGATAGCGTGGCAATCTGTTTCTGTTGCAGGAGATTGCTTCGTCGCCGGCTCCTCGCAATGACGTTCATTTATCGGCTGCTCGCATAAAGCATAAAGCCTACTGCCTAGAGCATTTTTTAAACCTTATTAGATGCGTTTGCCCTAAGCCTCAAACAAATCAACGATAAAACAAATCAACAATTAAACATTTAAACAAAAATCCCTATCTTTGTAAAAACAAAATTGATTATCATGCTGAAAGAGAGATATGTAAATCCATTGACGGATTTCGGCTTTAAGAAATTGTTTGGCTCTGAGCCTAACAAAGAATTTCTTATTGATTTTCTAAATCAGCTACTGCCCGAGCGTCATAGGATAAAAGAACTGAGCTATAAGCAGAACGAGCATCTCTTCACCACCGAGCTAGACAGAAAAGCTGTATTAGACATATACTGCGAGAGCGAGAGTGGCGAGAAGTTTATCGTCGAGATGCAAAAGGCAAAGCAAGACTTCTTCAAAGACCGAAGCATCTATTACTCTACTTTCCCCATTCAGGAGCAAGCGCAGAAAGGGGAATGGAACTTCGAGTTGTCGGCGGTTTATGCTATCGGCATACTCGATTTCATCTTTGATGCGAATAAGAACAATCCTCGTATCGTCCATTATGTAAATTTGAAGAACGACAAAAACGAGGTTTTCTACGACAAGCTGACTTTCATCTACATCGAACTTCCAAAGTTTACCAAAACAGAAGCAGAGCTGACGAGCATGCGAGACAAGTGGTTTTTTGCCCTACGCTACCTGCAAGACCTGCACGACAGACCCAGAGCCTTGCAAGAGCGGGTGTTTAGTAGTTTTTTTGAAGCTGCAGAGATAGCCAAATTCACACCTGCCGAGCATGGGCAATACGAGAGCAGTTTGAAGTACTTCCGAGATATGAAAAACGTGGTAGACTCTGCCGATAAGGACGGCTTTGGCAGAGGGCGCAAAGAAGGGCGCAAAGAAGGGCACAAAGAAGGACGAAAAGAAGGGCGCAAAGAAGGGCGTAAGGAAGGGCGTAAGGAAGGCGAGAAAATTGGAATTGAGAAAGGGAGAGAGTTAGAACGAGAAGAAATACGAGGCAAAGAAAAGAATGAAATAGCACTACGCATGATAGCGAAAGGTTATAATAATGCCAGCATACACGACCTTACGGGCTTAAGCATCGAGGAGATAGAGAAGCTAAGACAAATGTGATGATAAATGCAATGTTTAATCGTTGAACTGTTGAAGGTTTAATTGTTTAGAGTTTAGAGTTTAGAGTTTAGAGTTTGAAGTTTAGGGACGTAGTCCCGATATCTTCGTAGCAAAGAGATAGATAAAAAAATAATAGGGGCGTTAGCCCTGATATCTGAATAGGTATCGTTGAATCGTTTAAAAGGCTGTATGCCGTACGCTTTAGGCTTTAAGCGAGCAGTCTTTATTTAGAAATACAAGAACGTCATTGCGAGGAGCTTGCGACGAAGCAATCTCTTACAACAAAGAACAGATTGCCACGCTAACGCTCGTAATCATGGATGATTAAAAACAGCAAAAGCATAAAGCCTATAGCTTACAGCTTATTGCAAAATATAAACAGATGAAATTAATACCATCGATAGAGACACGCAGGAGTTATAGGGCTTTCAACGACAAGCCTATTGAGCAAGAAAAGATTGAAATTTTGAAGGAAAGTGTTTTAAGAGCACCCACCTCAAAGAATAAACAAGCATGGGAATTTGTTATGGTAACTGACAATGTGCTAAATGAAAAGTTATCGACAGCCAAACCACAAGGAGGAACATTTCTTTCGCAATGCCCTCTGTCATTTGTGGTATGCGGCAACATAGACGAAACTGATTGTTGGATAGAAGACACTTCCATTGCCTGCACCTTTATACAGCTCCAAGCTGAGGCATTGGGTTTAGGCTCTTGCTGGGTTCAGATAAGAGCTCGTCAACATGACGACAACACCTCTGCTGAGGCGTATATACAAAGCCTCTTGAATATTCCTTCAAATTATAAAGTTCTTGCCATTATTGGTATTGGGCATTACGACAAAGCTAAAAATCCTCGTTCTAAAGATAGCTTGAGATGGGAGAAAGTCCACGAAAACAAATTCAATGCCTAAGTACTCAGTAAACGACATTAAGGAGTGGTCATATGTCGCAAAGAAACTACTAGAAGATCACAAGAATAGTCGTATATTTGCATTTTACGGTAAGATGGGGGTTGGTAAGACCACCTTTATCAGGTCGCTGTGTACAGAGCTTGGAATAGAGGAAAACGATGTTGCCAGTCCTACCTTTTCAATAGTCAATGAATACGACAGTAAAGAAGGCAAAATATTTCATTTTGATTTTTATAGGATAAAAGATCTTAGGGAAGTTTTCGATTTAGGCTTTGAGGAGTATATTTACAGCGGTTCTTATTGTTTTATAGAGTGGAGTGAGCTGATAGAAGCACTCCTTCCCGACTCTTATGTAAGAATAGAAATAAGCGAGGCAAACGACAGGACAAGGCTGATAATTAGCGAATTAGCGAATTAGTTAGTTTGAGAATGGAGAATGGAAATACCGCTGTACGCTGTATGCAATACGCTTGAGGCAAATGCAAAATGAACGAACGTCATTGCGAGGAGCTGGCGATGAAGCAATCTCCAGCAAAAAAACAAACAGATGAATTCAGACAATTACAAAAAAGGCTCAGGATATACAGAACATTATCCTGCGGAGCAACTAAGTCCAATAATATCGAGAGATATATCAATGTCAATAGGCATTCTTTCGGATGAGAAGAATTTTGAAAACCGGATTCCCATCACACCTCAGGGAGTGGAAACACTCGTCAAGGCAGGTCACAAGATAATCATCGAGAGCAATGCAGGCAAGGAAGCTGGATTTTTAGACAGCTCATATATAACGGCAGGTGCGATAATATCTCAAGCTAAAGAGGAAGTTTTCAGGAGTGAAATACTAATAAAAGTAGCCCCTTTCAAGGAGCATGAAATTGGTTTTCTGAACAGTTCTCACACCATTATCTCTACTGTTCCGCTGAACAGTGAATACAAAAATCCGACATTATCACTTATGAACAAGCGGCTTACAGCTTTGTGCATGGATCTGATAGAGACCGAAGACGGCTATAATCCTTACATCAATATTATGGGACAGATAGCGGGTAATTTGGTACTTACTTTAGCAACATCTCATCTAACAAAGGTCAATGACGGCAAAGGGATAATATTAGGTAACATCTTGGGCATTCCACAGACTGAGATAGTGATATTGGGAACCAACAAGGTTGCAGAGACCATTGCCAACATAGCTATAAACATGGGAGCGCAGGTTTGCGTGTACGATTCATCCTTACAAAATCTTGACAGCTTGCAAAGTAAGCTCGACAAAGCTGTATATACCTCTGTATATCACCACAATGCACTGAGTAAGAGTCTAATATCTGCCGACATAGTCGTCAATACCAATCATTGGTGTTGTTCACAAATGCTGATTAGCGAGGATATGGTTAAGAGCATGAAAAACAAGTCAGTGATAGTTGACCTCAGCAACAGCTCCGGCAAAAACATCGAGACTTCGGAAGCAAAGAACACCAGCGATTTTGTTTTTGACAAACACGAAGTTAGGCATATCTGCACACCAAATATCTGCTCCTTTGCTCCCAAAACTGCATCCATCGCACTGAGTAATATCTTTACACAATCTCTGATTGAGATAGGCAAAGCAGGGGGAGTTGAGAATTATCTGCGTAAAAGCTATCAATACCGTAGAGGTACATATATTTTCAGAGGTTTATCGACCAATCAACAGCTCAGCGAAGAGTTGGGGCTTCAATACAATGATTTAGAGTTGCTATTTGAGATATTCTAAAATCAATCACAATTCTTCACCTCTATCTTTATGGTTTTTGAGTAGACCTTATCGCAAATGCCGCTTTTTAGTAGGACTCGGAAGTATGTAGTTTCGCTCAATGCTCCGGGATTGCAAACGGGCTTTTTATAAGGGATTTCTGTAATTTTACCTGCAAAGTCGTCGGTGGAGCTTTCCCAGCGGACAATTTCTCCTACAAAATCATTAAGAGTCAGTTCGACCTTGCCTCCAGCGCAAACATCTGTTTCGGAAGCACTGACATAACCGCCCACACTCTTTGGCGACACCTTTACGAGCACGGCATTAGAGTAGACCTCGCCACAAACTCCACTTGCTATAACAACGCGATAATAAGCTGTTTCACTAGGGTTTGTGGGGATATAAACAGAAGCTGTGTGTGAAATATCCTTTATATCATTCTCAAAATCATCTGTCGAGCTTTCCCAACGGACGATATTGCCCACAAAGTTGTTTAATTCAAGTTTCACATCATCGCCTGCACATAGGTTTGTCTTTGCGGGGCTAAGTGTTCCGCTTGCTGTTTTCGGAGAGACCTTGATAAGTCCCACTTTCGAATATTCCTTGTTGCAGTGTCCGCTTTTGATAAGGGCTCTATAATACAGCGTTTTATTCAAAATCTTAGGACTATAAGTAGGCTCAGTGTTAGCAATTTCGGTAATCTTACTTGCGAAATTATCTTCGGAGCTTTCCCAACGGATAATTTCACCTCTAAAGTCATTCAAGCTAAGTTTTACTTTTTCTCCTGCACATATGCTCACGTCTGCGGGGCTGATACTTCCACCTTTGGTCTGCGGCGAAACATCAATGGCAATCGTATTGGAATAGACTTCGCCACAAACGCCACTGCCGACAAGTACCCGATAGAAAGTCGTAGCCTCCGAAGTCTCAGAACTCCGGGTTTTAATGTCATATGCAGCATCACTGTGTTTTATTTCTTTTATTTCACTTTTGAAATTATCGGTAGAGCTTTCCCAGCGTATAATATCACCTGCAAAGCCTTTCAACTCCAGCTTTACAGTCTCGCCTGCACAGAGCTTTGTTTTTGCAGTACTCAACACTCCACTTGCAGCTTTCGGCGAAACCCTGATCACATTCACATCAGAATATACAGGACTACAAACACCATTACTGACTAATGCCCGATAGAACACAGTTTTGCTTAATGCTCCGGGCTTGCAGACGCTATCTGCAAGTGATATTTCGGTAATCTCACTTTTAAAATTGTCGCTAGAGCTTTCCCAACGGACTACCCTACCAACAAAATTATTTAGCCTCATTATCACCTTAGCCCCTGCGCAAACACTTGTATCTGAGGGACTGACATTTCCTCCTTTACTCTTTGGAGCAACATGCACGTCAACCGTATTTGAATAAGTCTCACCACACACACCACTACTCACTAGCACCCGATAGTAGGTAGTCTGTTTCATGGCTGCCAGCTCATAAACAGAATCTGTGCGAACAATCTCCGAAATATCTTTAGAGAAATTATCCGTCGACCTTTCCCAGCGAGCGATATTGCCGACAAAGCCTTTTAAGGTCAATTTCACTCCGCCACCTTCGCAAATTTTCGTTTCGGCAGGACTCAATACTCCGCTCGCCGTGGCAGGAGCAACTTTAATAAAAGCAACATCAGAATATTGAGGTTCGCAAATACCACTTTTTATTAAGACTCTATAACGAGTAGAACGAGTGAGCGCATCGGTACTAAAAACAGAATCGGTATGAATTATTTTCTTGACATCTTTTGCAAAATTATCGCTAGAACTCTCCCATCCAACAATTTTCCCGACAAAGCCATTCAGCTTTAATTTCACCTTATTATTCGAGCATATACTTGTATCGGAGGGGCTTATGCTTCCCCCTTTACTCGTTGGCACAACATTAACAACAACGATGTTTGAATATGTCTCGCCACACACACCACTATTCACCAGCACCCGGTAGTAAGTGGTTGATTTCATGTTTATAAGGTCGTAAACAGAATTTGTGCGAGCAACTTCTGAAATATTATTCACGAAATTATCCGTAGACCTCTCCCATCTAATAATTTTACCTACAAAGTCTTTCAATTCTAATTTCACCCCATCGCCCACGCATATAGTCGTTTCGGCAGGACTTAATTTTCCGCTTGCTGTTGCCGGCGACACTTTCACTACACTGACTTTAGAAAACTCAGCACCGCAAGCACCATTTTTCACTACTGCTCTATAATAAGTAGTTTTGGTCAGAGCTCCCGAGTTATAAACAGAGTCGGCATGGGGAATTTCGGTAATCTTGCTTGCAAAATTGTCGCTAGAACTCTCCCAGCGTATCACTTTCCCCAGAAAATTATTTAGTTCCAGTTTCACGGAATTTCCCGAGCATATACTCGTATCAGGAGGGCTAATATATCCACCTCTACTCTTCTGAGAAACATTTATAATCAGCGTATTAGAATAAACTTCATCGCACTTACCACTCACTACCACAACTCGATAGTAGATAGTATTTCTAAGAGCAATAGGACTATAAACAGGCTCTGTACGAGTGATTTCCGATATATTATTAACAAAATTGTCCGACGAACTCTCCCAACGAACAATGCGACCGACAAAGCCTTTCAGCTCCAGTTTTGCACCATCGCCCGTACACAAATTCGTATTTTCGGAACTCAAGGTACCACTCGTAGTTATGGGCGAGACATTCACGGCGCTCACTTTGGAATAAACCGAATCGCAAATGCCATTGCTTACCAAAGCCCTGTAATAGGTAGTATCGGTCAGAACACGAGTATTATATACTGAGTCAGTATGTGGAATTTCGGTGATTTTACTTATAAATCTATCGGAGGAGCTTTCCCAGCGTATAATTCTCCCGTCGTAAGCACTAAGGCTCAGTTTTATCTTCTCGCCTGAGCAAAAACTAGTATCGGAGGGGCTGATACTGCCTATTACAGGCGGAAACACCCGAACTCTATACTTGTCAAAATGCATGCCTCCTGATGGTATGTCGTACACAGCACGAAAGAATCCGTCGTACACGTCGTTGGTAGGGATTTTAAAAATATTGAGGGTTTGCCCGTCAGTCTCCGAGCCTTTTATTTGCTGATTTATGAATTGGATTTTCACCTTTACCCACGTTCCTTCCCCAGCATCGGCACTGTATTCCCAATGTGATGGTTTTAGTCCATCGCCGACTGTCCAAACAGAATTAAATACTGCTTCGGAATACTGACAAACGTTCAACTCCCGAACATTGTCATCATTACCCGACAAGTCAGCATCCGTACTATCCAAAGGACAAACATGTTTTGAACTAGCTTGCAAAGGAGCTATATCCAATAACATGAAAGTTAGAAAAAAAGACAAAAGTGTAAAAACCTTGACTACCATTTAGTGCAAATAAATTAATCTTCAACAATTACGCATTTTTATACGCAAAATTAGCGTCAAAAATAGATATTGCCTTGTAAATAAGCAAGCTATTTTATCGTTTTTAATTAACAATTCATCCATCCCATCTTCCATCCTCTTTGATAAGCTCTTCCAGTTTGACTATAGCATCGTCTTCGGTGATATTTGAACACAATAATTTCCCATGTCTATAGAGATGTATTTTGCCTTTTCCGGCACCCACATAGCCATAATCGGCATCGCCCATTTCGCCGGGACCGTTAACGACGCAGCCCATAACGGCAATCTTAATATTTTTCAATTTGCTGAAATAATTTTTCACTTTCAGATTTGTGTTTTGCAGGTTAAACATGGTGCGTCCACAACCGGGACAGGATATGAACTCAGGCTTACTGATACGTGCCCTCGATGCTTGAAGTATGGTGAACATTATTTTGTTAATATCCACACTGACATTGGAGCATTCAACTAGAATACCATCGCCATAACCATCGAGAAACAAAGCTCCCATATCGCACGCTGCTTTTATGGCTACATCATTTTCCGTATCTCCATCATAGCGGGCGCGCAGTATCACGGGGAAATTACAGCCTGTGGAAAGCAACTTTGCAAAAGCAGCCCGCCACTCTCCCACCTTATTTATGGCATCAGAACTAACAAGCAGTACACACTCTGTCAGCTTAGACATGAGCTTTAATTCATCGTCAGAAATACTAATTATATCTTTAGCCCTTACCTTGACAGCAACCTTACTTGCCGACAAATAATCAATAGATGCAAGAACTTCTTCGGGACTTTTCAGTATATATTCATCCTTGTCATACTTCATAGACTCCTTATAGATAAAAGCGTCGGGACAATCGTTAGTACTTCTGTTTCCGACGACTATGGGAAAATTATCTCCACCGATATTGTTTACTGCCCTGCTTTTATGTCTCGTATAGTTGTAAAAATCAATAGGTTCAGTATGCTCACACGACAAATACTCGCTCTCGGCATACCTCTCATAGTGGGAGATAATCTGCTGAGCAACAGGCACTTCATTCTTTGGAGGTTCAGTGAGCGACACTCTCACCGTGTCGCCAATACCGTCAGCCAGAAGTGCGCCAATACCCACCGACGACAAAATTCTACCTTCCAGTCCCTCGCCTGCTTCGGTAACTCCCAGATGGAAAGGAAAATGTATATCTTCCTTATCAAAACGAGTTATCAGCAAGCGCACAGCATGTACCATTATGCGAGCATTGCTAGACTTCACTGATATTACAACATTCTTATAATCATATTTTTTGCATATTAGAGCAAACTCCATTATAGACTCTACAATACCTTCGGGTTTGTCGCCATAGCGGCTCATAATTCTATCGGACAATGAGCCATGATTTGCACCTATGCGCAGAGCTACATTGTTGGTTCTAAGATCTTTGAGAAAAAGTTTAAAATTCTCGTCTATCTCAGCCAGCTCTTCCGCATACTCCTCGTCTGAGAACTCTACTTTTTTAAAAGTCGCCCTTTTGTCATAGAAATTTCCAGGATTAACCCTTATCTTATCGACTGAATGTATCACCTCGTAGGCGAGTTTGGGTTGAAAGTGTATATCAGCAACAATCGGAATATCTATCCCTTCATCTTGCAAACGAGTACGAATATTCTTGAAGTTCTTAGCTTCGGTTTTTCCTTTCACTGCCAGCCGCACCATCTTTGCTCCTGCTGCAACTACCTCCTTTATCTGCGTTATCGTTTTCTCGGTATCAGCCGTATCGGTGTCTGCCATTGTCTGCACCACCACCGGCACATCGCTACCGATTATCAGTCCCTCGCCTATTTCCACTCTGTTGGTTTGTCGTCGGGTATAATTATATCTATCTTTTACGTACATATTTGTTTCTTTAGAACCTTACTATAAATGGATATAAAATCCACCGTGTAAAATTACAAACTTTGGCAGACTTTTGTTTAATCGATTATTTCTAGGGGCAAAAGAGCAGGTGTATTGCCTACTCTTTGTTTTCTATTACTACTACTGACAAAGATAGGGTTTTAATTTGGGAATCAGTATCAGCACTCTTTAGAGCCTTTCAAATCTTTTAGTGCACAAGGAGTTGCACAGTCTCCACAAGCGTTCTTCTCAGTTTTCGCTTTTGGGGCAAAGAGTTTATATATTCTATAGATTGCTATTGCTCCTGCAATGGCTATTATCGAATACACCAATATCGTTTGTATATCCATTACGCTACTATCCACAAGGTTATCAAATACGACAAGTAGGACAAAATCCACGCCAAAACGGTGGTATACCCCGCAGCGAACAAGGCATATTTCAATCCTGCTTCTTTAGCGATAGTAATAATCACACTTATGCACGGGAAATATATCAGCACAAATACCAGTAGGGCTATGGAGGTCTGCGGAGTAAAGACTTTTTCTCCTTTCAGGTGTCCGGTGTCATGGGTAGACTCTGCCAGTCGGGCTCTAAGTCCCTCGTCGTCGCCATCATCCACTTTATACAAAACTCCCATTGTCGACACTACCACCTCTTTGGCAACGACACCCGACAAAAGTGCAACAGTTATATTATCGTCAAAACCCATTGGTTCAAATATAGGCTGCATTGTACGTCCCAACTTATTCATATAGGACATGTGTTCAATTTCTGTTCCGTCTGCTGCAATATTACTCTCCGAGGGGCGAGGAAAATAATCCAATGCCCAAACTATGGTA
>JBKEAJ010000157.1:0-9154 GCA_047972135.1 Bacteroidales bacterium
ATGGTAATACGCGAATATCAAAAAAGTATTGGCGAAGGACATCGCAATCTTGTGATTATTCCGTCGTCGGCACACGGCACTAATCCTGCAAGTGCGGCGATGGCAGGTATGGATATAAAGATTGTCCCTTGCGACGACAAGGGCAATATCGACATTGAGGCATTAAAAATGATAGCCGAAGAGAATAAAGACACATTATCATCCGTGATGATTACTTATCCGTCTACCCACGGAGTGTTTGAGGAAAAGATTATGGAAATGTGCCAAATCATCCACGACAACGGTGGTCAGGTATATATGGACGGTGCCAATATGAATGCACAGGTGGGCATTACCAATCCGGGCTTTATCGGAGCGGATGTTTGTCATCTCAATCTTCACAAGACCTTTGCCATCCCTCACGGTGGTGGCGGTCCGGGAGCAGGACCAATCTGTGTGGCAAAACATCTTGTACCCTTTCTGCCCTCTCATCCCGTTGTCGACAACGGCGCAAAAGGTGCAATAACGGTTGCGGCAGCTCCTTGGGGAAGTGCGTCAATACTGCCAATCACCTATGGTTATATAAAGATGCTGGGTGCCGACGGACTAAAACACTCCACCGAAATAGCTATTCTAAATGCCAACTATTTAATGTCGAAGCTGAAAGACAACTACGGCATTGTCTATACGGGCGAGAAGGGCTTTGTGGCTCACGAAATGATATTGGAATGCAGGCACTTCAAAGCACTAGGTATCAACGAAACGGACATTGCCAAGAGGCTGATAGACTTTGGTTTCCACGCCCCGACGCTATCTTTCCCTGTTATCGGCACATTAATGGTTGAACCGACAGAAAGTGAATCATTGGAAGAGCTAGACAGGTTTGTGGAAGCACTGAATACCATATACAAAGAAATAAAAGAAATCGAGAATGGCACGGCAGACAAGGAGGACAATGTTCTGAAAAATGCACCCCACCCTGCCGTAGCGGTAACAGCCGATGAATGGACACACCCGTACAGCCGTCAGAAAGCTGCATACCCACTGGATTGGTTGAAAGAGAACAAATATTGGTCGCCCATCAGCAGGATAGACAACGCCTACGGCGATAGAAATTTGGTTTGTTCCTGCTCAAAGTAGGTGTACATGTCAATGGTGAATTATGGATGAAATGCATCATATACTACATTTACAATTTCTACGTTATGAGATTAAACCTTTTCTGGATATTTCTGTCAATAAGAGACATAAATAAAACTTGAAAGGGCATGTACATAAGTGTTTCGCTGGAAGATATGAATAACAAAAACAAGGAAATTGTGGTTGACAAGGCTGATTTTGATGAAGTTGTTCGTCAGAATTATCAAAAGCTATATCACTATATCCGCCGTATGGTTGTTGTTCATGAAGATGCCGACGATGTTTTACAAGAGACGTTTATCAAGGCATGGCGGAATTTTGCATCTTTTAGGAATGAATCTTCCATTTCATCGTGGCTATACAGAATAGCGAGCAACGAAGCCATAAATCATTTAAATAAGAAAAAGAGGACATTTAAGGCTTTCGACGGAGAGGGCTATGATTTCTTGGCAGACAACTTACAAGCCGACGATTATTTTGACGGCGATGCAGCACAGTTGGAATTTCAGAAAGCCGTTGCCACACTCCCCGAAAAACAACGATTAGTATTCACACTGAAATATTTCGAGGAAAAAAAATATTCGGAAATAGTTGATATACTCGGTGGCTCTGAAGGAAGCCTCAAAGCCTCCTACCATCATGCTGTTCAGAAGATTGAAAAATATTTTAAAGATAAGGATTAAACCTTTCAGAGACAGTATTGTCAAAGAAATAAACAAAGAATAATTGTGATGAGCGATTTTGATATAAATAAATTCAAGAAAAAAGAAACTTTCAGAGTTCCAAAAGGTTACTTTGAAGATTTTGAGGCACGCTTAGAGCAAAGATTGCACAACGAGGAATCTGGTCAAGAAAAAAAAGGGAAATCGATACCCCTCAACATTCTCAAATTTGCAGCCATTGCTTCCGTATTCTTTTTAATATTCAAAGTTGTCGGCTATTTTGCGTTTGATGCAGCCACCGATGCCTACCACAATACCAAAGGCGTGTCGGTCTCTACTGAGAGTGCCGCTCCCACCGACGATTTATACTACTACTACACTTCCGAAATGAGCGATAGCGAGTTGATGTCTCATCAAGAAAGTACAGAGACAGTAAACACCGAAATTAGTGATAACGAAGCATTTGAATATCTACTTGCAACCCTAGATGATTACGATTTAGCAAATCATTATCAAAACTAAATAATATGAAGAGTTTAATTTTTACTATATTACTTACAGCAACTATCCTGACAAGTTACTCTCAGGACAAGGGAAAGCACGACTGGGATAAATTCAAGGCCATCAAGGTGTCGTTTATCACCGAGAAGGTAGAGCTAACTCCCGAAGAGGCGCAGAAATTTTGGCCAGTTTACAACAAATATGAGAGTCAGAAATTTGAGCTGATGAAAGTCAAAAGGAAAGCCGAGGAGGCAATGTGCGGAGAAATTAGCGAGTCAGAAGCAAAGACTAAGAATGCCGAATACATACAATGTATGGAAAAGGAAGCGGAGATAGCAAAAAACATGAATGCCGACCTGCTAAAAGTTTTATCGGCAAAAAAAGTGATGAGACTATACAGAGCGGAATTTGAATTTCGTGATAAAATGATAAGAGACTTTAGAAACCGCGACAGAGACAGAGATATGGAAAGACGAGATTAAAGAGCTTCTAGGTTATAATGTTTAGTTGGTTTACAGACCCTATTGCGATGCCAGTCTCATAGGGTCTTTTTTTTTTTGGCAATTGATAAGAATGTCTTACTTTTGGGGTATCAATGAATACACAGGAATAAAGAGATAACATGAAACGTATAATAATTGAAGGGCAAGTTAAGTCAACTTCGGGTTTGCCACAATTAAAAAATCAATAAGGTAAAAAATATATGCAAAACATCCCAACACGGATAAAGGGTTTAATATTTGATCTTGACGGCACACTCGTAGACTCGATGCCTCTCCACTATCTATCATGGCGAAACACAGGCAGGGAATACGGTATAGAAATAACTATCGATATTCTTAGAGCAATGACGGGCAAACCGATGGATCCGTCGCTAGCCTACCTCGACAAGGTGTTTAACACCAAACTGCCGGTGGAGGAATTTAGTGTCAAAAAAGATGATGAAGTTTGGAAGAATTTAGGTCAGATAGAGCGTATCCCCGAGGTCTTTGAATACGTAAAATACTACCACAGCAAGTTGCCCATGGCAGTAGGCACAGGAAGCACGCGAGAGATGGCACTGAAAATACTGGCACACACAGGCTTAGAAAAATATTTCACTCACATTGTCGGTGGCGACGAAATCAAAAAACACAAACCCAACCCCGAGACTTTCATAAAATGTGCAGAGCTAATAGGCGTAGAACCACAGGCTTGTGCGGTCTTTGAAGACGGACAATTGGGTATAGATGCCGCCAACACTGCCGGAATGTACCCCATTGATGTTACTAAATTCATAAAACTAAATTGGTATGATAGGGAATACTAAAATAAATTAGTACACTTGTACGTTTCAATAAAAACAGCAAAAGCATAAAGCCTATAGCTTACAGCTTATTGCAAAATTATAAACAGATGAAAAAACAATTAACGGCAATATCGACAGCTTTATTAATAGTACTATTAATGAGCTCATGCGAAGGTCCTCAAGGACTTCCTGGAAGAGATGGCACAGATGGCGCAGACGGTTCAAACACCATCGGCGAAACTTTAGAAGTAAAAGCGAACTTTCTATCACGCTACGATTACATTGAAAAAATCACCTTAGACCCTGAAATTTATAATGGCAATGCAATATTTGTTTATTGGCTGAGTTCTGAGAATCCTGATGTTTGGCGTCCACTACCACATACAATTTACTTTGAAGATAATAATGAGTTGGATTATACTTTTGACTATACACTGTCAGACGTGCAGATATACTTAGGTTTTACCTACACTACTCCTCCTGATGCATATGCACTGGATCAAATATTTAGGATAGTTATAATTCCAAGTGAGCTGATTCAAAGCACGACAGGTCTAAACGAAGAAAATCTCAAATCGATGGAGTACAATGAATTAATGAGTACTCTGAAAGACAGCAATATAAGTTTTAAAGAACGCACAATAGCACAATAAGTATTTCATGGGTAAAGGTATTTTATTACCTTTGCGCCTCATGATGGTCTCATAGTTCAAGGGATAGAATAGAAGTTTCCTAAACTTTAGATCCAGGTTCGAGTCCTGGTGAGACCACAAATACCACCTTTATGAGAAAGCTCCTAGTTGTATTTCTGAAATACTATCTTTTTTGGCTGCTCTACTTCACGGCATTCAAAATAGTCTTTCTCATCTACAACTTGCAATTAGCCCACGCCCTACCCTTTTCGGATTTATGGGGAATTTTCAGGCATGGAATTATAATGGATTTATCTGTAGCAGGATATTTCAGTCTGCTCCCAGGAGTTGCCATGAGTTTAGGATTTTTGTTTACGAGTCGATTTTGCTCTTATTTTCTGAAATACTACACACTTCTGATGCTTATCCTTCTGACGTTCTTAGGATTAAGCGACATGGGACTATATCCGGCATGGGGAAGTCGCCTAAATGCACAATTCCTTATGTATCTCGAAACCCCGGGAGGCATTTATGCAAGCCTGAGCTGGTGGCAACTTCTTCTCTTCCCCACCCTATGGATAGGCATTGTTTGGCTGAGCATGTGGACATACGGGCGACTATTGCCAATAAAAGAACTATTTCAAATAAAAGCAAAATGGTATGGCTCTTTAACAGTATTAATACTAAGCGGAGCATTGATTATCCCTATTCGAGGCGGACTCGACCGCTCTCCTCTTAATCACAGCAGTGTTTACTTTAGTAAACATTTAGTTGCCAATCAATTTGCCTACAACTATTTTTGGAATTTTATACATAGTGTCCTTAAGAGTAAAGATGGCGACATCAAGCTCAACTACATGGATCACAAGGAAGCAGAAAGTATCTTAAAGGAACACTACAAGACCGACTTGCAAGCTCCTCAGATAATAGATACACTTGCAGGGAAACCCACTAACATAATACTGGTTATGCTCGAAAGTTTCTCCAACAAAATAATTGAGCCTCTAGGCGGCATGCCTGCCATCACCCCTCGCCTAAATGGCTTTTGCCATGAGGGCATAGCTTTCAAAAACTTCTACTCAACAGGCAATCGTTCCGACAAAGGTATGTCTGCACTTATCGGAGGTCATCCATCAGACATGAACCCTAATACAGCACTGGTATTTCCCGACAAGATGAGTAAGCTCGACTACTTTCCGAAGTATTTTGCCAATCGGGCTTACAATATGTCGTTTTACTACGGCGGCGATGTAAACTTCTACAACACTCGGGCGGTGATGCTCCAGTCGGGTATTGAAAAGATTGTTTCAAAATCCGATTTTCCTCTTGACATAGGTCTGAAACAGAAGTGGGGAGTCCCCGACAAATATCTATATGCTCGTTTATTTGAAGATTTGAAGCAAGAAAAAGAGCCATTTTTCAGCATGGTCTACAACATCAGCAGCCATGAACCTTTTGACATTGCTGACTATAGCAAAATTAAGGGCAACAGCTCTGAGAAAAAATATCTGAATGTCGCCTCTTATTCCGACAGTTGTTTGGGAGTTTTTATCGACTCGCTAAAACAAACACCATTTTGGGACAACACTTTGGTAATCATCACCGCCGACCACACATCTATAGAACCTGGACCAAGCAATATAACTGAACCTGCCACCTATCGTATTCCTCTTATTTTTATAGGCGGAGTCGTCAAGCAACACTTTATAAGCGAGCGTTTTGGCAATCAGAACGATTTAGCTCCTATGCTTTTGAAGCAATTGGGCTGGCAACACAAGCCCACTCTTTTATCGAAGGACTTTTTGGTAGACGACAGCTACGCATTCTACTTTAGGAGTGAGGGCTGGGGCTTTATATCGCCCGACATGGGCTGGTTTATGAATATGAATACTGGCAAACGGGATTTTTTCTATAATAACACACCCGCCAAAACCGATTCGCTAATGAATTTTGCAAAGGCATACGTTCAATATTTGCACGATACACCATTGGATAAAATGTAGGAATATTTCATTCATCATTATTTATTATATTTGCATGTTTTGGTGATTTACAATTTGGAATCACTACAATTTAAAGAAGACATTAGAAAATAAAATTGATGAGCAATTACAAAAGAACACTGATTACCTCTGCCTTGCCCTATGCCAACGGGCCGGTGCATATCGGACACCTTGCAGGAGTGTACGTACCAGCAGACATTTATGCCCGATATTTACGACTGAAAGGCGAAGACGTATTATTCATTGGCGGCTCTGACGAACACGGAGTACCAATCACCTTAAAAGCTAAGAAAGAAGGACTTACACCACAAGACATAGTAGATAGATATCACAATATTATAAAGAAGTCATTTTCAGATTTTGGAATTTCCTTTGATGTTTATTCCAGAACATCGGCGGATATTCACACCGAAACTGCATCTCAATTTTTCAGGAAGCTCTACGATGATTCTAAGTTTATAGAAAAGACCAGCGAGCAATTTTATGACGAGGAGGCACAGCAATTCCTTGCCGACAGATATATCACAGGCACATGTCCAAAATGCAGTCACGACAAAGCCTACGGCGACCAATGCGAAAGCTGCGGGACTTCGCTCAATGCCACCGATCTGATAAATCCTAAGTCTGTACTAACAGGAAACAATCCTATATTAAAAGAGACGAAGCACTGGTATTTGCCATTAGATAAATACGAAGAATGGTTAAAGCAGTGGATACTAGAAGAGCATCAGGAATGGAAGCCGAATGTCTACGGGCAGTGTAAGTCGTGGATAGACAGCGGATTGCAGCCTCGTGCCGTAACTCGCGACTTGGATTGGGGTGTTCCTGTCCCTGTGGACGGTGCCGACAATAAGGTACTCTATGTATGGTTTGATGCTCCCATTGGCTATATCTCTGCTACACGAGAATGCACGTCTGATTGGGAAAAATGGTGGAAAGACGAAGACACCAGAATGCTACACTTCATAGGAAAAGACAACATTGTATTCCACTGTATAATATTCCCATCGATGTTGAAAGCCCATGGCGAGTATATTCTTCCCGAGAATGTTCCTGCCAATGAATTTTTAAATCTTGAAGGCGATAAAATATCAACCTCTCGCAATTGGGCTGTGTGGTTACATGAATATTTGGAGGACTTTCCCGACAAGGAGGACGTATTGAAATATGTACTTACTGCCAATGCCCCTGAGACTAAGGATAATGACTTCACGTGGAAAGACTTTCAGGCACGCAACAACAACGAGCTGGTAGCCATTCTTGGAAATTTTGTCAATCGCACACTTGTTCTTACGGACAAATATTATGGCGGAAATATCCCTGCACTAGGAGAACTAACGGATGCCGACAGAGCAGCACTGACAGAGCTTGGCGAATTTAAGAATCAGATTGACCAGAGTTTTTCTCAGTTTCGTTTTAGGGAAGCTCTAAAATATGCGATGGACATTGCACGTTTAGGAAATAAATACTTAGCAGACGCAGAGCCTTGGAAATTAATAAAGACAGAAGAACAACGAGTAAAAACGATAATGAACATTTGCTTACAAATAACTGCAAATCTGACCATTGCCTTCGAGCCTTTCATGCCTAAGAAAATGCAAGAACTTCGTATGATGTTAAATATGCAAAATCTCTCATGGAATGATTTAGGAAGAAAGGACTTGCTTGCTGTCGGCGACAAGATTAATAAGCCCAGTCTCTTATTCGACAAGATTGAAGACGAACAGATAGAACTACAAATCAACAAATTACAAAATACCAAGGAGCAGAACGAAGAAACAAAAGACTTTGATTATCCTGTCATAAAAGACACTGTCAGTTTTGAGGACTTTATGAAGATGGACATCAGAGTAGGCAAGATATTAGAGTGTGAGAAAGTCCCCAAGACAGACAAGCTACTTAAGTTTTTGATAGACATAGGTTGCGAGAAGCGGACTGTTGTTTCGGGGATAGCCGAGCATTACAAGGCAGAAGATTTAATTGGCAAGGAAGTATGCATGATTATCAATTTAGCACCTCGCAAGATTAAGGGAATAGAATCATGCGGGATGATACTGTCAGCATTAGACAAGGATGCTTCCTTGAAGGTAATAAGACCTCAGACAGATGTGATGCCCGGCAGCACTGTCGGATAAACATCGACGATAAAAAGAAACAAATAATTAAAAACGAATATTATGAGAAAGATTATTTTGATTGCATGTATATGCATAGCATTCATACAATTAGCAGTGGCACAGGTAACTTATTACCTTCCTCGTACTGTAGTAAGCGTTAAAGTAGAAGTTGAAGGCACTATTTTCACGGCGGGTCCTTATGCACCATATGCCGACAAATATCTTGGCATAAAGAATGCAAAGCAGCATAATTCGCAAACGTGGAAGATTACTAAAATAAATATGAGTTCGCATACTGAGCCTGATGCAAGCACAGCCTATACCTCACCGGGAGGCATTTCTGTATCTCTTGCTGCCAATGGCTGCTTGTCGGGAGTCAACGATTCCTATGATGGGACAGTCCTTGCTCCAAGTGTCATAACCTCTGATTTTTCGTCCATCGGCAACATCCATTATGAAACCTTTTACAATCTGTCCATAGAGCCATTTTTTCAAAAAGGTGACTCAACAACTAGCTACAAGACGGTTTCCAAGTCTGAGGAGCAAAAGGCGTACGAAGCATCAAAGGTTATTCTGGAAGCAAGGAAGCGAGGGTGGCAGACCTGGGTTTCCGACAACGACGATTTTCCTACTGATGGAGCGGCATATAAGGTTGTCGCCAAGGAGTTAAAAAAATTCGATAGTGATTACACCTCTCTCTTTGTAGGAAAGAGCAAAACCGTCAAGAGAACATATGAATTTTCTTACGCTCCGACATCATCAGGGACAAGAGATCAGGTACTATTCAGATTTTCTCAAGACAAAGGGGTTTTAGACAGTAAAGATATTTCTG
>JBKEAJ010000158.1:0-5122 GCA_047972135.1 Bacteroidales bacterium
GTGTCGGCGGCGGCGGCAATGAACCGAAAGGTGTTATATGCACAAAAATCTCGTTTGTATGCAGGACAAAATCAAAAACTAGCTGCCTATTATGCTGATTTGGCAACAGATGCCTACAACGAAATTGCAGCTTTGAGTTATACCTACAACAAAGATATGTTAAACGGCAAATGGAACTTGATGATGGACATGAAACCTCGTGATTTGCCCGTTTTTCAAGAGCCTGTATTGTCCGAATTGACGGAGGATATTGATACCGAAACATTGTCCTTGCCCGAGCCACAGCCTTTGGTTGAAACAGCAGGAACTCCAAAGGAAGGCAACCGAATGATAGCTCTCAATGCTTGCGATTTTGTGAATAATGTTTCCGTGGAAACTATCGAATGTCTAGGACACAGCGGAAAAACCGTCAGATTGCCTGTTGCCGAAAGAATTGAAAAAAAACAGATACATCTTGAATATAAAATCAAAACAGAGAGCAAAGGCAAGGTGAAAATAAAAGTGGGAGTAATTCCGATGCACTCGCTTACTGGCAGTACAGAAATGAGATACGCTGTCGTGATTGATAATCAAGAGCCAATAGTTGTTGCAACTGAGGCGCAGTTCCTTAGCGATAAATGGGCTGAAAATGCCTTGCGGAATCAGTCCCTCACAATTTTCGATGCATACATCGCAGAGGCGGGCGAGCACACCGTTCGTATTTATGCAATCGACGAGGAGTTGTTTGTCGACCAAGTGATGATTGATTTCGACTTGGACAGAAAACACTACCTGATACCGACTGATTAATGTTTGGTTGTTGAATCGTTAAATTGTTTGATCGTGTGAGGTTTAGAAAATGTGCCACGCTATCGCTCGCAATGACGGATTATTATAAACAGCAAAAGCATAAAGCCTATAGCTTACAGCTTATTGCATAAATATACACAAATGAAAAAAATACTAGTACTTTTACTTATGTGCGTAGCTAGTGCAAATCTGCTATATGCTGATATAAAGGTTTATACCACGATGCAGGAATCTTACTTTCCTCTAGTTACAAACCAAGCTGCATCGCCGATACTGCTAGACCATGCGGATGCTAAAGTGGTGGGAATAGCAGCAGAAATGTTGGCAGACGACATTAATGCAATCACAGCTAAGAAGCCAAGTGTCGTTCTTGCTGAACAAGACCTTAATTCTTCAACTGTGGTCGTAGCAGGAACTATCGGGAAATCAGCTATTATCGACAAGCTTATTCGCATAGGAAAAATTGACGCAAGTCCTATACTCAACAAATGGGAGGCTTATATCGTAACATCATTGACAGATATTAGTCCGACGATAAAACAAGCTCTTGTCGTTGTTGGGAGCGATCGTAGGGGTACTGCATACGGCTTGATGGATATATCCAAATCCATAGGAGTGTCGCCTTGGATATGGTGGAGCGATGTGCTGCCCGAAAAGAAGAAAGAGCTGTTTGTCGCTTCGGGATTTCATGTTGAGGACGGACCCTCAGTGAAGTACAGAGGTATTTTTATAAACGACGAGGACTGGTCGCTTTTGCCATGGATAAGAAATACTTTCGACCCCGAGCTTGGCAATTTCGGACCAAAGACCTACCAAAAGGTCTTTGAGCTGATGCTAAGGCTGAAAGCTAATTACTTGTGGCCGGCAATGCACGAATGCAGCAATTATTTTAATAAGTTTGAAGAAAATGCCCGTCTTGCCGATGATTATGCCATAGTCATGGGTGGTTCACATTGTGAGCCGCTGCTTTGTACAAACACCACCGAGTGGGACAAAAAGAAAAACGGGGAATGGAATTATTTTACAAACCCCGATAAAATAAAGGAGTATTGGGCAGCTCGCCTACAAAGCAACGGGAAATATGAAAATCTATACACCGTAGGGATGCGTGGTATCCATGATGGCAGCATGCCGGGAGGGAAGAATATCGACGACAAGGCTCGCAAGCTGGAGGAGGTATTTGCCGATCAAAGGGAGATGCTGAGTAAGTACACAGGGCAGGCAGTAGGAGATATACCTCAGTTGTTTTGTCCTTACAAGGAGGTGCTTGAAGTGTACGATAGAGGACTGAAAGTACCCGATGACGTTATGATTTGTTGGGCAGAGGATAATCAGGGTTATATGAGGCGACTGCCCGATGAAGCAGAGCGAAAGCGTGTCGGAGGACATGCTCTATACTATCACTTGTCGTATTGGAGCGATTATCTGTGGTTGTCAAGCATATCTCCTCAGTTGATGTCCTACGAGTTGACTAAAGCCGCAGATTATAAGGTGGATGAGATGTGGGTATTTAATGTTGGAGATATAAAAATCACCGAAAAAGAGCTTTCGTTTGCTATGGACTTGGCGTGGGATATACAACGCTGGGATGTTGACGGGGCAAATGAATGGTCGGCATACTGGGCAGCTCAGACTTTTGGAGAAAAGTTCGGAGCAGAGATTGGGGAGGTGATGAATGAGTTTTATCGCTTGGCGTTTCGTGGTAAGCCTGAGCATATTGGGCATACGAAATATTCAAGGACGGAGATTGACAAGCGACTGAGAGATTACGACGCTATTGCCTCGCGCTGCGAAAAATTGTATAAAGAGATGCCGGAGCGTTTGCACGATGCTTTTATCCATTTGATATACTATCCTGTGGTGGCATGTAAATATCATAATGATAAGATATTCCTTTCTCGCTTAAGTATGTATCACTCTGAAAAGGGAGAACCAGATATTGCAGAAACCTATGCAAAATCAGCGTTGGAAGCATGGGAGCAAGTTAAGGAATTAACTGAGGAATATAATTCTACGGCAAATGGTAAATGGAAGTCTCTTATGTCGTGGCACCCTCGTGATTTGGAGGTATTTCAAAAACCATTCACTCTCCCGGAATCTAAGGTATCTCCTGCTAATTTTTTGGATGATCCCTCAGTAATATTGACGATGGATGATATTAGCAGAACGGGAAATGGAAGCTTAGGGCGGCAATTGGTAATTGCTAAAGGATTAAGTATTGATGGAAAAGCAGGCTACAGTATCCCAAACCTAATTGAGCCTATTGATGATATTGAAATCAGTAAAGCTCCATTTATAGAATTTAAAACGCACTTAGAAAAGGGAGAAAGACAAATAAGAATTAAATGCCTACCATCTCACCCGGTTAGTAAAGATGGCTCTCTTAGGTTGGGAGTATCCATTAATGAGCAAAGTCCATCAATTATAGATATTACAGCGGAAGAGACATTTCACAACCATCATGATTGTAAGAAGACTATGCTATACGCTTCGGAGGCGTGTCTGGATGGTTATATTGAAGCTTTAGAAACTTTAAGTTTGGATAAGGAAGAAGAAGTGTCAATTAGGATTTATTTACTGGATCCTGCATTAATACCATACAGAGTGGAGTGCTATTAAACTCTACTTAGAAATAAGAGCTTGATTAAAATGAAATTGTTGAAATCTTAAGGTTTAAGTTGAGATTATGTTGTAGATTGTGTGAAAATTGTATTTGAAGTTGTTTAAAGTAAATTTTCCAATGTTTTTATCAGAAAATGTTCATATTGATGATTTATAGTCATAAAACAACGGTTATCAATATTAATCTGTCAAAAAGAAAGAATGATACAGTTTTATCAATTCTTGATATTTGCGTACCATTCTTTCAAAAAAACTATGTTAGACAAAAGTATTATAAAAAAGATATTTGTCCATATTTATCTTTCGGAAAATCAAAGAATAACGCAAAAGTTAGATGTTATCAGGTAGTTCAAGCTATTTTATACCGTTTAAAAACAGGTTGCCAATGGCGTCATCTGCCAACAAGACAGTTCTTTCAAACAAAGTATAGTTGGGAAAGTGTTTATTATCATTTTAAGAAATGAAGTAAAGATGGCAGTTGGGATAATGTTTGGAACACTCTACGTGCAAAATATAAACATCTACTAGACTTATCTAGTGCTCAGCTTGACGGTACTCATACTCCTGCAAAACGAGGTGGTGGAGCTGTTGCCTACCAAGGCAGAAAAAGGCTAAAACAAGTAATATGCTGATAATGGCAGATAGTCAGGGGCTTCCTGTTACATGTAGTGAGTCTATATCAGGGAATCATAATGATGTTTATAATATACGAGACATTGCTAATGAGATGATTTTAGACCTGAAACAGGTCGGAATCAATCCTGAGGTGGCTGTTACATCATAATATTGTAGGGTTCAATTCTCTCTCCAATCTCTCCTTTTTCTTAAATCTTTTGACTGTTTGGACTGATAATAGATATTGGTTAATGTGAAAAAGTAGGAATTTTTCAGAGTATTTGTGTTTGTGTTAAATATTAGATTTATCTTTGCAGAGTGATAATTATCGTATGATGAAAAGGAAGGTAAGCCTTTCCTGTTAGGGGTTATGAGGATGTTTTGAGAATGGAGGATTTGTTAAGATTGCAGAATATGAGGATATTTTGAGATATTAATGTTTTAAGAAAAGTTTGAAATTAGACTCAATTTTCTTCGAGTTGTCAATAATGATATAATGTTAAGTAATAGTTATTAACCGAATAAAATAATTTGCATATGAAATGAAACTACCCTAAAGAGGTACTCTAGCCTCGGTTTTTTTAATTAAAAGAAGATAATAATCTAAGACTTGAATTTATGAAAAAATATAATATAAGTGGATGCGAAAAGAGCATCCATTTGGAAATGAGAAATTTGATAATTGCAAATTTGTTTGTGATTATAATGTTTTTTTCCATATCCAAAGTGTATGCAGATGGCGTATACGTGGATTCGTATGAAAAAAGCAAGGAAACCGTTCAGCAAGACCAAAAAAGTATTACAGGAACTGTTACGGATCCTAATGGAGAAGCTCTAATCGGTGTTACTGTGGCGGTTAAAGGAACGTCGCAAGGAGCGCTTACAGATTCTGAGGGGAAATATCAATTTTCGACATCTGTAACAGAGCCTGTGTTAGTGTTTTCTTATGTGGGATTTACAACACAAGAAATCCCCATTGGAAATAAGTCTGTTATTGATGTGAAAATGTCGGAAGTGGCATCTGAGTTGAGTGAAGTGGTCGTAACCGCAATGGGTATCAGACGTGAACAGAAGTCGCTTGGATATGCTGTATCTA
>JBKEAJ010000159.1:0-13822 GCA_047972135.1 Bacteroidales bacterium
ATGGGCGATTGCATCTTGCCGTTATGAGACGGCATGTTGTAGGCTTTCGTCATGTAGTTGTGTTCTGCATCGGGAGCTTCGTTTTTCACATGATTATCGCGAACATCTGTGCTGTTTAATGGGTGATTTTCGTGTGCCACTTCTTTGGCTTTCTGATTTTGTACATCTCCACAGCCGATAATCAGCAATGAGATAATTAATGTTGATAATGACAAGTTCCCAATCATTGGAAATGAGCTATTTGTTGCTTTGGTATTCATAATTTATACTATTTTGTCCTATTTCTTTTACAAAGCGAAAGTACAAACAATATTTCTTTTTTGTGATGTAGTTTTGGTTAAATAAAAAACACCCTACCAAGAATAAATCTTGGCAGGGTATCATTGTTTAATTTAAATCTTAGGAACTTAAATGTTCTCAAACCAATCAAGCGTATACGAGCTTGGTCGTTCTATCGGCAGTCCGAACATTCTGTCGTTTATCAAGGAGGTTAATACTCCGAGAGCTCTCGATACACCAAACAAAACGGTGTAGAAGTTATGCTCCTTAATGCCGTAATGGTTCAGCAATGCACCTGAATAGGCATCTACATTTGGCCACGGGTTGCTGATTTTTCCTGTCTTCTCCAATATTGGCGGAACAACATCATATAGAGTGTTTACAATGTCTACGATGGGGTCGTTCTTGATAAACTTATCAGCAAAGGCCTTCTGTGCTGTGTAGCGAGGGTCAGTAACTCTTAGTACCGCATGACCATAGCCCGGAATAACACGTCCTGAGTCCAAAGTGTTTTTTACAAAGTCTTCAACCTGCTGTTTGGATGGAGTTTTTGTATTCAGTTCCTCGGTCATTTCAATAATCCACGATATAACCTGCTGATTTGCATAGCCATGTAAAGGACCTGCCAATCCTGCCATCCCTGCTCCAAAGGCATAACAAGCATTACTCAATGCCGAGCCTACAAGGTGAGTAGCGTGTGCCGACACATTGCCTCCCTCGTGGTCGGCATGGATGGTCATGTACAGACGCAAGAGCTCGCGCACTTCCTCCGTGTCGTGTCCCATCATGTGGGCTAGGTTACCTGCCCAATCTAACTTGGGATTTGGCTCGATATGATCGTCATTGTGGTAGTTGCGCCTATAAATGTAAGCGGCAATGCGTGGCAAACGGGCTATCAGGCTGATAGCATCGTCGTAGGTAGAGTCCCAATAGAACTTCTTGTGTATCCCTGCTCTGTAAGACTTTTGAAAACCCGACTCAGGAGCAAGAGACATTATTGCCGTGATAAACTGTGTCATAGGACGTGCAGTCTTGGGCAGAGCATCAATTACATCGAAAACATGCTGTGGTACGTATGCCTTTGTAGACCATTCAGTACTTATGTTGTTAACATCGTCTGCATCAGGCAATTCGCCTATGAGCATCAAATAAAAAAGACCCTCCGGCAGCGGCTCATTGTTTTTCTTTGGTAGTTTTTCACGAAGCTGGGAGATTGAATATCCTCTGAATCTGATACCCTCGTTAGGATCTAGCTTTGAGGTTTCTGTCAGTAAGGATGGAACTCCCTTCATGCCTGTTAAAACCTGATTTATAGTTACCTGTCCGACAACCTTGTCGCCTTTGGTCTCTTTTATTTCTTTAATCTTTTTGATTTTTCCAATTGCTGATTCGTAGTATTTGTGTTTGATATATTCCATGATAAAAGTTTTAATTATTTATATTACTTATTATTGCGTCTCCAAATTCTTGGGTGGAAAGTAGTGTTGCACCATTCATCTGACTATATAAATCGATAGTTACAGTCTGATTTTCAAATGTTTTGCCAATGCCTTCCACAATCTTATTTGCGGCTTCTTTCCAACCCAGATATTCAAGCATCATCACTGCTGAAAGTATGATAGAACCAGGGTTTGCCTTACCTTGTCCGGCTATATTCGGAGCTGTGCCGTGGGTTGCTTCGAAGATGGCATAACCTTTTTTGTAGTTGATGTTTGCTCCCGGACTGATACCAATACCGCCAATCATTGCCGCCAACTGATCTGACACATAGTCGCCGTTAAGGTTCAACGTGGCAATAACCGAATATTCGGCAGGGTGGAGTAGTGTCTCCTGCAAAAAAGCATCGGCAATGACGTCTTTGATTATCACCTTGCCTGCATCTTTTGCCTTTTTCAGTGCATCGTTGGCGGCGTCAGCCCCCTGTTCTTTCTTGATTGCATTGTATCGGTTCATGCTGAAAGTCTTGTCGGCGTATTCTCTTTCTGCCAACTCGTAGCCCCACTTTTTAAAACCGCCCTCGGTGAACTTCATTATATTACCTTTATGTACTAGTGTAACTGATGGAAGTCTGTGTTCAAGAGCATACTCAATTGCCGACCTGACTAGGCGTTCAGTGCCTTCGGACGAAACAGGTTTAACTCCAAAACCCGATGTCTCGGGAAAGCGTATCTTCTTAATGCCCATTTCATTTTGTAGAAAATCCTTGAATTTCTTTGCCTCGGCAGAGCCTTTTTCAAATTCTATCCCTGCATATATGTCCTCCGTGTTTTCACGGAAAATGGTCATGTCAACCTTTTCGGGACTCTTTACGGGAGCAGGCACTCCTTTAAACCAGCGCACAGGACGCTGACAAACATATAGATCGAGTGTTTGGCGGAGTTGTACGTTTAGCGAGCGAATACCACCGCCCACAGGGGTTTCTAAAGGTCCTTTTATCGACACTTTGTTCGCAATTATAGCGTCGAGGGTGCTTTGAGGCAGCCACTCGCCCGTTTGCTCAAAAGATTTCTTGCCGGCAAGTATTTCTGTCCATTCAATCTTCTTACTGTCTCCGTATGCTTTGTTGACTGCTGCATCAACAACCTTTATCATCACGGGTGTGATGTCTTTGCCAATGCCGTCTCCCTCAATATATGGGATGTTCACGTTGTCGGGAGTGATTACTTTCCCGTCTTTTATTTCTACTGTTGCCATACTTTTTCTTTCTTAATTTGATTGTTTACTGATTAAATTTAGTGCCGAACCTGCCTTGTACCATTCTATTTGTTGAGCGTTGTAGGTGTGGTTTAGCATTATGCTATCCTGACTTCCGTCTGAGTGTGTGACTTTCAATGTCAGTTGTCTGCCTGGTGCAAAATCAACTAAATCAATGAAGTCGAAAGCGTCGTTTTCTTGTATCTTGTCGTAGTCAGCCTCGTTGGAGAAGGTTAGTCCGAGCATTCCTTGCTTTTTCAGGTTAGTCTCGTGTATGCGGGCAAAGGATTTGGCTATTATCGCTTTGATGCCTAAGAAGCGAGGCTCCATTGCAGCATGTTCGCGCGAAGAGCCTTCGCCATAGTTATGATCGCCCACTACAACGGTAGGTAGTCCTTCGGCTTTGTATTGCCTTTGTACTTTTGGTAGTTCATCGTATTCTCCTGATATCAGGTTCTTTACACAGTTCGTTTTTTCGTTGTATGCGTTTACTGCTCCAATAAGGCAGTTGTTGGAGATGTTGTCGAGGTGTCCTCGAAACTTCAACCATGGTCCTGCCATTGATATATGGTCGGTGGTGCACTTGCCCAATGCCTTGATAAGTAATCTTGCCCCCGTGATGTTGTTGCCGTCCCAAGGAGCAAATGGAGTAAGTAGTTGAAGCCGCTTTGAATCGGAATTTACAACAATCTTTACCTGACTGCCGTCTTCGGCAGGAGCCTGATAGCCTGCATCTTTACAGGCGAATCCTTTGCTAGGAAGTTCTTCGCCTAGCGGTGCTTGTAGTTTCACTTGTTCTCCTTTGCTATTCGTCAGTGTGTCCGTAAGGGGGTTAAACTTCAATGAACCAGCTATGGCAAAGGCTGTTACCATCTCCGGAGAAGCCACAAAAGCAAAAGTGTTGGGATTGCCGTCGGCGCGTTTTGCAAAATTCCTGTTGAAACTTGTAACTATACTGTTTCTCTCTTGTTTGTCGGCTCCTGATCGCTTCCATTGCCCGATGCACGGACCGCAGGCGTTGGCAAGTACTGTTCCACCTATACCATTAAAGGTGTCGAGCAGCTTGTCTCTTTCTATGGTTTCCCGAACTTGCTCCGATCCGGGAGTGATAGTGAATTTAGCCTTTACTTTTACGTCGTTTTCCAATGCTTGTCGAGCAATACTTGCCGCTCTTGTGATGTCCTCGTACGACGAATTGGTGCAAGAGCCTATCAATCCTACTTCCACAGCCTCGGGATAGTTGTTGTCGTCCACAGCCTTTGCAAGTTCCGATATTTTCCATGCTTTGTCGGGGCTGAAAGGACCATTGACATGTGGTTCTAGTTTGCTGAGATCTATCTCGATTATCTCATCATAATATTTCTCAGGTGAAGCATAAACTTCGCTATCTGCCTTTAGATTAGTGATATGAGAGTCTGCTAGTTTTGCAACTTCCTCCCTAGCTGTAGCTTTTAGATATGCACTCATTTTTGCATCGTAAGGGAAAATTGATGTTGTCGCTCCCACTTCAGCTCCCATATTGCAAATGGTGGCTTTTCCTGTGCACGACAAACTCTCCGTGCCATCGCCAAAATACTCGATAATAAAACCCGTTCCACCTTTGACGGTGAGCTTGCCTGCCAAGCTTAGTATGATGTCTTTAGGCGATGCCCAGCCGTTTAGCTTGCCTGTCAATTTTACTCCCAATAACTTAGGGAATTTCAGTTCCCATGGCATACCTGCCATAACGTCGACTGCATCTGCTCCACCTACACCTATTGCAATCATGCCTAGCCCTCCGGCATTGGGAGTGTGTGAGTCTGTTCCTATCATCATCCCCCCAGGAAACGCATAGTTCTCCAAAACTACCTGATGAATAATCCCTGCTCCAGGTTTCCAAAAACCGATATTATATTTGTTGGATACAGATTCAAGAAAATTATATACTTCTTCATTGTCCTTTTTGGCGACTTCCAAATCGCTGACACCGTTTACTTCTGCTTGTATAAGGTGGTCGCAATGTACTGTCGAAGGGACGGCTGTTTTGCTCTTGCCTGCATTAATAAATTGCAATAGAGCCATTTGCGCAGTGGCATCTTGCATGGCAACCCTGTCGGGGGCAAAGTCTACATAATCAGTCCCTCTTGCAAACTCCTTCAATTCGTCGGGAGTGTAAAGATGATTGTATAGAATTTTCTCCGCCAATGTCATAGGTTTGCCCAATGCCTTGCGGATGAGTTCACTGCGAAGCTCAATGTTCTTGTAAACTTGCGTTATCAGCGATAAATCAAACATAGTATATTATTTTATAAGTTTCTAGCACAATATGTAATAAACAAATCTTAAAATGAAATGTTTGTCAAGCATAAAACTAGTAAAAAAACAAACATATTTTCAATAATGGACAGTAAAATCCATTATAGATAATATCTATGATGCGTACAGCCTATTGCTGTAAGTGGATAGAGTGATATCTTACTGTTCTTTTATTTTTGGCTCTTCTTCTTTCTTAGCTTTGCCTACTTCTTTTTTATATTTTTTGTTGTACCTCTTTATCAGTAAGTCGAAGTCGTGTTTGAAGGTCAAACTCACACCTTGTGTGTAGGGGGCTGCATCGTAGAAATTATTGTTGGCGTGATTGAAAGCTTTGAGAAGCCAATTGCCGTCTTTTGTTAATTTTACGCTTATGTCAAATTCTCCGACTATATTGTTGTTGGCGTTAGAAAGATAGTAGGCATTATTGGTATTTCCAACATTTCCACTTATCAGAATATGATCGTTGAGGAGGGCTGTACTTAGGCTTACTTCAAATTCGTCTTGAATTTCTCCTTCGTTGGGGCGGTATCTCAGTCCAATATCTACATTCCTGTTAATCTGTGATAGCCAACTACTTAGTGATGATGTTAACAGCTCGCTTGCGGTGTTGTTCACAAAGTCTGTACCCGCTCCTCCTGTTGTTGTGGTGTTGTTGTTATAGAAACGTCCCAATAATAAAAGTGAGAGTGCTTGGCGGTTGAGTTCGTCGGCAGTACTGAGATATTGTTGTAGTATGCTTGCCGTGCTGGCATCTACGGTAGGAAACTTTATGTCGAAGTTGATATCTGGAGATGTCAGTTGTCCTGTCAAAACAATGTAGCAGTCCACTATCGGACGAGTTACTGTGCTGATGTCTCCGCCGGCCAAATCTGATATGGATGTTTTGATTTGGTAAATTGCCGAGATATTTACGTCGGCATCCTGTGGTGACCCTGACCAGCGCATGGTGCTGCCTCGTTTTATTTTGAAGGTTTTGGTAAGTAAATCTTTTAAGGAAAATTTATAAGTGCCATCGCTAATAGTGTAGGTCCCTGCCATCTTAAAGTCGCCGTACTTATTCATCTCAATTTTTAGACTTCCGTCGCCTTTTGCTTCTATTTCGTCGTCAAGGGAGTTGAAATAGAATATCTTAATACTTGCGTCGGGAGTTGCAGTGATGTTGAAGTTAAAGCCCACACCGGAGGTCTCTGATACGTAGTTGAGTTTACTCATAATAGTTTCGTGTGTGACTTCGTTATCTAATTTAGGCTCAATAAACCTGATGAAAGAATGAGTCTCTTCATTGCTTTTGTGGAACAAGCCCATATTCAGTTTTGTCCCCTTGCCAGTTGTTGCATTGCCGGAAATTAATATGTCTTTACCCGTGCCAGATATTCTTATGCGCCCTCCTGCAAATGCATCTCCATAGAACACCTCATTTTGTGAGGGACTTGAGTTAAGTGCGCAAATACGTTGGGTGTTGATTTGGATGTCGTATATCATGTTGTTGAAGTTCGTGTGTTCAATGTAGCCGTTTACTTTGGCAGAATCTCCATACTTGTCGTAGGCTGTTATATCCCTAAAAGCTATTCTGTTGCCTTCCATAAAAACGGTGTCTGTAAAACGATAATTGGCACCTGTGGCTGCAATGGTGAGTTCTGCGTTGTTTCCAAAAAGTTCCCCCGAGTATTTTATGTCAGGAACTTTACCCGAAATATTGAAATGTCCGTAGGCAGTGCCATCTGTACTTGAAAATACTTTATATAATACTAGTTCCAATAGCTTTAAGGGAAAACCGTCAATCTTAGAATCGAAGCTTAAGCTGTCTGTCCCTAAGTTATAAGAGGCATCGCAATCGACTATGTGCTTGTCGTTATTTATTAGCTTTATGGCAGCAGTAATATTTTTTGTATTGGAATCCCATGTATTGTTTAAGCTGAGATTTCCAATGCTTTGTTCTTTAAATTCTATGTTATGGGCTTCTATGTCGGTACTGACTTTTGGCGTATTCAACACGCTCCATATCGACAGCCTGCCATTAACAACTCCATCGAGAGGAGTATTTATCTTGAAGATATTTAGGGCATTGTTGACTTGTATGTTGTTAATGTCTAGGTCGATTTTTTCGTTGTCCTTGTCAGAAATACGACCATTGCAGCTTAGTGAGTGTCCATTGTCGGTGTTCACAAAATTGAAGGCTTCTATGTCTGCTATTCCTTTGTTAAGTTCAATCTTGCTTGCCGACAGCTCCCATTTTTTACCTAGCAGAAAAATCTCTGATGTTGGGATTACGCTTTGAGTATGGGTGTGGAGAGAGTCCTCTGTTCCTATGAAACTTGTATGGGCTTTTATGTCGCCTTTGTTCTGCTCGTCGTTCTTCCACGATAGGCTGTAATCTATATTATTGTTGGCAATATTTGTTGTAGCATTGCAATTTAGAACTTCATATTTACTGCCAAGTGCTATTTTAGAGATTGATAAACTGCCGACTGTATTATTTTCGTTAATATCTCCGTTTATATTGATGTTGTTGAGATAGGTGTCGCTATAAGCAAACTCGGGGATAATCGTGCTGATTTTTAGTGTGTTGTCGTGAGAGTTCATGGATGACTTAAGGGTGAAATCGTCCGAAATATGCAACTTGGGAGTAATGAATTGGGCTATGTCATCAAGCTTCTTAAAGTGGGCTTCCATTACAAAGTTTATTTCTGGGCTTGCTTCAGTAGAATCTTGTTGGATGAAAGCGGCGACGGGCAAATGATGTGCCATAAACTTCTTAAATGTCGGAACTATATCAATAAACCTGAATGTTCCATTCATAAATAAATCAATAAATGGCGAACTTACAACAAAGTTGTCTAAAGCTCCTTTTGTCCTTTTTAGATGTATGTCGTTTATTAACAAAGTGTTATTGTCTGACGAGAGGTAGCCGTTGTTGATGTTTATTTCTCCAAAATAATTGTAAATATCGCTACCTCTGATTTTAGCGTCAAGCTCAAAAGCGGTAGATTTCAGTAAAGAGCTAGATACTAGATTTAATTTGTCCAAATGAGCTTCATCCACATTAAGATTAAAGTCGAAGTTCTGCTCATCATTATTTCTGTCAATTATCCCATTGAGAGATAGTTGGAGATTTGGGTCGTCAATTGCTATTTTACCCTCGTATCTACTCTTATCAAGATTTCCTTCAATATTTATACTGGACAAACAATAGTTGTTGACATAAAAAGAATCTATTACCCCATTTACATAAGTACTAAAATAATCGGTCTTAGAATCGTACAGTCCATTGATTTTACCATTGAAGGTTAATTTGTCTACTAGTTTATTGTTTAAAAGACTGTTTATGTCCAAGTGATGAGTTTCTATGTTTCCTACAAAAAAAGTTGCTCCACTTTCACCCGGAGTAACTTGTAGTTCGGCAGTAATTTTTCCAAACTTTGAACTTAAATTGGCGTCTGCATTAAAATTATTTATATACCCTTTTATATTGCCATCTATTTTGTAAATCCCCCCATTAAGAATAGGCTCTGATATCTTGATAGCTTCTTTTGAGAATGGAAGTACAATACCATCAATGTCATGTAGTTCCACATTAAACCGATTTATGTCAAAATCAAGGTAAATCTTATTGTAATCGAGAATATCCTTTGCTTTAAAGTTGAAATTTAGTGTAGTTTGCCTTCCCGTTGAGATATTTACATTTCTCCCTACTAGCGACTTTAGAGTCCCATTTATATTGCCTTGCAGTGCAAGTCTTAAATTTGAATTAACTCTCTGGTGAATGAGTAAGCCCAAATTGCTGAAGTCGATGGTAGAGTTATCGATATGACAGTCCAAAATTAAATCCTCTAGCTTCCCGCTCTCATTCATCTTGCTCATGTCAATATTGATATTATTGCTCGATATGTCGGCTATGTCTGATGACAATGAAAGGTCTTTTAGATTGATTGTCGGGAAATTGGCTGAAATTGAACCGCTTATGTTCCTTACTTGAAAACCATTGATGTCGTTCAGAGACAGACTGTCGAGTTTGCAGAGTAGCGAATCTTCGGAAATTACTATGTTGCTGATGCCTAGGTCTATATTAGAATACTGAAATTTGTCCGAACTCTTGTATGGCTTGTAGCTGAAGGTGCCATTGTCAAGAACAAATGCTCCAATAATAAAATTCCAATTATTGTCTTTTGTAGAGTCCTGAGACGATAAAATCTCGAGAAATTTATAGCTCGGCTGATTGAGTGAATCTGTTGTGATGCCGACGATGGGATTGTGAAAATGAACTTTCTCTATATCTGCATATTTGTATCTTATTGAAAAATTAGCAATGCTCGCATCAAGCCTGTCAGAGTATATTAATGTGTCGCCGTTTAAGTCTTCCATCAAAAAACCATCAATAGTAACTTTGTTGAAAAATTTTATCTTGACTTTATCGACTTCCACATTCGTCCCTAGTTCTTCGGATAATACTCCCGAAAAAAACTGCGCTATCAATGTTTGAACAGGTGATGTAGTAAGGGCATAAGCAAAGACTGAAAGCAATACAACGATTGCTAACAGTACTTTTAGCCAAATCCTTCTTCTCTTCCTTTTTACTAATTCTGCCACACTTTAATACTTGTAGTGATAGCCAAAAGTAGTAAATAAAAGGCATATTTAGAACATAATTCTTTCAATAAGAATTTAATTGTTTGTGATATGCTTGTCAAGTGTTGCAAAGTGGGATGCTCAGATGCTTAGGAAAAATGTTCATGACCTGTTTGTTTAATTTTATACATGCCTAGTCAATTTTGCCTATTGCCTTTTGCACGATTTTTGCAATCCTGTGGTGAAATGTGCTGTGTAGTTTGAAGTACAGAAATTTATAAAAAATAACATGATAAATTACAGCGGGTTATTGATTTGATGAAAAGTTTGTAGTGTGAGTTTTGTATAAAATTATTTCTATGATATATATTAACAAGGAGACAAAATATGTTTTTTTTGTGTGTGCTGTTACTTTACTTGTAATAGGATTTACCAAACCTCTTTTGGCTCAGTCTCCGAATCTTGAAATGTTCTCTTCGGCAAATGCTGACGGTAGATATAATACCGGAGAGCAAATCGACTTGGAGGCTAAATTTGATGACTGGCTGGGATTTGCTTCTGAAATAAAAGTTAGACTAAATACGGGAGATACTATTACAATGTCCTTTAATCCTAAGCTGGCAGCCGATTTTATCGATTCTGCTTGGGGCATTGCAGGGAAACGTAATGCAGTAATGTATAACCATTCTCCTACTTATTCTAATGGAGTGCATTGTGTATTAGAGTTGGAGGGTAAAGGCGGACATACTGAAAATAAAGGCAAAATGGTTATCGCAGGAGGTTTTTACAATTATGAAGAATATCCCGGCTCTCATGATATGTTGGTGATTACCGACGCAGACGGACAGCTGCTTCAAGGATTTGGAGACCGACTTGATGCTTCTAATGATAAAGCTTTTAATTTCTCTGTGGGATGGGTGTGCGAAACTCAGGATGGAGGACTGGTTGTTGTCGGAGAGTTCTATGATTATGGAAAAAACCCAAATTACGACTATATAGTGAAGTTCAAACCACAAGGAGGCGAGTTTGTAATAGATACAGCTTTTATGAATAAGCTCACGAGTAATGACACTTATAGTACTGCCGATGGACAAATACCTGCAAGTATTGAAGGTTACGGCAAGCCTCAGAGTGCCGTTGTGGAAGACTCTGACGGCAGCTTGTTTATATCTGGTATGTTTAGTAATGTAGGAGGTTTTTTTTGCCCTCGTATTGCAAAAATAAATGCCGATGGAACAGTTAATACAGACTTTAATTATCCGACCACAAATTATGGAAGTATATTCGGAGGAACATGTATAACTCTTGATACTAGCATCCCAGGAAAGTTCTGGTGGGGTACAATATATAAAGGAGTTTATATTTTGGATAAAACAACAGGAGCACCTGCGGTAGACCAAGACGGAAACTCGATTATGGATATTAACGATAATGCAGCTGGACCGCTTTTAGGAGTGTTGGGGATTACAGTACTTCCCCCTAAAGGGACAGTTGATGGTGAAGGACATGTCAGTCCGGGAGGAGTAGTGGTAACAGGACGAGGTACTCCGAATAGCGGGAAAGTAAATCCTGCAACAAATGACACTTATTGGGGATGGTATACTATCGGAGGTGGAGGGATCAATGCTTTGCAGAATGACTTGACTGCCACACCTATAACAGATTTTGCATTAGGAGGCTTATCTTCGTATCTCTTGATACCATCTTTCCTAAGAGGGTGGGGGCTCGATGGAATGGCTACTGCCATGAAAGGGAAAATATGGATTGGTGTGCAAGAGGCAATCCTGGAAGAGGGATATAGTAACCCCGACACAAGTACATACCCCAATTTCTACGAAGGTGGACTTGCAGTGCTGAATTGTGATGGCAGCTTTAATACCCATTTTAACTACATGCTTGCCAATACCTCCGAAAATGCATATGAATATAACGCTAGCCGCCCTGATGGTGCCTATCCTTATGACGGAATTGGTGGTACATCTTCGGGCGGTGCAATGGACGTTATGACAATGAGCTTAACATCGGATGATAAGTTGATGGTGGGAGGAAACTACGGTTCAATGATGGAGTATATCGATGATGATATAGGAACTAGTATGACAGCCAATGCTAACCCTGACGACCAAATGATTACCCGTTTAGGATTCAATAGTGCTCGCGGTGTTTATACCGTTAGTTCGGAGGACTTGACGAATGAGCTTAAAATTATAGAGGTAATATCGCATTCTGGAAATGGTGCGTTTGGTAGTGCTATGGGAACGGCGGTGCTACCTTCCATTCCGGAATTGGTTTTTGAGAATAGACACCGACTGTCAATTAATGTCCCATACGTGTTCCCTGAAGATAATTTTATTACTACTTGGAAAACTACAACAGCAAATGAAAAAATAACAATTCCTATCGATAAATCAGGAACTTATAACTATGACTTCTATGTAAACTGGGGGGATACCATAAACGGCGTGCCGCAGATAAGCCATTTCACTACGGCGGACGACCCCTCTTATGTGTACGCCACTCCCGGCACTTATACAATTAAAATATTCGGTTCAGACTCCGATGGCGACGATATTAGTGATGGTGCAGGCTTTCCTAGAATCCTCTTTCCTGCGGCAAGTGATGAAGATAAAACTAAAATAATGACTGTGGAGCAGTGGGGCGCAATTAAGTGGGCTTCTATGGCAAATGCATTCACGGCTTGCTCAAATTTAGATGTGCTAGCTGTTGATGTACCGAACTTGAGTAATGTTGCAGATATGAGCTCGATGTTTGATGGCTGCTCTAAACTCAAAGGGAATACACATTTTGGCACTTGGAATGTCAGCAATGTAACAACTATGAGCTCGATGTTCCAAAATGCAACATCTTTCGACCAAAATATTGGAGCTTGGAATATATCATCGCTAGCAACTGCCGCCAACATGTTTAATGGAGCTACTCTGTCAGTAGCCAACTACGACTCCCTGCTTATAGGCTGGAACGATCAGGTAGAATTGGGGACAGCAAAACCACAAGTGCAATTCCATGGCGGATTTAGTAAATATTGTGCCGGAGAAGCTGCCCGTGCCAATATGATAGACGAAGGCTGGGGAGATGGAATTGTAGGCACTTCCGGAGGCTATGCAGACATTGTAGACGGTGGCTCTATTCAGCCTCAACTTAGCGTTGGTTTTTCTGATGATACCATAGAGATATGTATAGGCAGCAGTGCAACACTGAGTCTTTCGGGTAGTGAAACAGATGTTTATTATCAGCTTTACGACTTGGCTACAGACCTTGCTGTTGGCGACTCCATAGATGGAGCCGGCAGTAGCATTAACTTTACTGTCAGCCCAACGGACACAACTTTCTATTATGTTGTGGCTCGTAGCGTTCAGGACTCTACAGGAGCCTGCGTGTCAGAGCCTCTGGATACTATTGTAGTTAATATCTCTCCGAAATCCGTCGGTGGTAATATCAGCTCTTCCGATACAAGAATTTGTGCAGGCGACTCAGTAGACTTGGATTTAAATAATTTTGTTGGGGATGTGCTTCGCTGGGAGAGTAGTAGCGATAACTTCGTAAGTAATATTGTCAAAATACTACATGCCGACTCATTATACAACACGGGCAGTCTGATGAGTGATATTTATTATCGTGTCTTGCTGAAAAGTGGGGTTTGTGATTCAGCTTACTCTGATACCGTGAGAATTAATGTTGACCACGTGAGTGTGGGAGGAATGTTGAGTGCTTCTATCACAGATTTCTGTGCTAGCGCAGGCGGAGCAGATGGAACAAGCAAAATTGTTCTGACAAACGAAGTGGGTGTAGTATTGACATGGCAGAGCTCGTCGGATGGTATAAACTTTACCGATATTACAGGTACGGGAAGTAATCAATCATACATTCCTCCTACAACAAGTCTTCACGATACTGTCTACTTCCGTGTTCAGGTTCAAAGTGGAGCCTGCGGTGTTGCCTATTCCGATACAATAAGATTTAATGTATC
>JBKEAJ010000160.1:0-2889 GCA_047972135.1 Bacteroidales bacterium
CATAATATCGTCGTGAAGCAGTGTGAAGTTGTGAAACATCTCCACCGACATGGATAAGTCCATTCCATATTCAATATCTTCCTTGAACATGTTGTATGCCAATAGTAGCAAGATAGGACGAATGCGTTTGCCTCCAATATCTATAGCGTATTTCACAGGAATATACAGTCTCTCAGGATAGGTCTTTGCCAGTTTTACTAACTCGCGTTGAAGTTTGTCTTCTATAGCTCGATGAAGCTCTGTTGGGGTGTGTTGTTTCATTTTTTTTCTTTTAGATATTCGGACAACAGTCGGATTTTCAGATGTCAGACTAACAGCCACGTTGCAATTAGCTACAATTTTAAGAGTGCAAAGATACGATTTTTTAGCTTAGTAGTGCTTCTATTTTAGTCTTAAACCATTGTGTTTTTGCTAAATCACTCTTACGAATATTTTGTCGTTGTGATAACTGTGTGCAATATGATTTCATAGGCAACACTTTGTAGTATATGTCAAAATCATTACTATCTAAGTAGCTCGCTACAATCATAGCTTGCTCCTCATTTTCTTGTTTGTTTTTAAAACGTCTTTGCAAAGAATTTCCGTTATATTCCGGCTCTCCAAAGTAAGGATATTCCGTTCTTTTTAAGGTCAGTGAGGGAATAAAAGTGTCCTTTGCCTGATTTTTTGACTCAGTGAGTTGGCTAATATATTCATTCTTATCAAATGGCTTCCCTTCTGATTCGTAGTATTCCAGCAAATTGTCGGGGTGATATAAATAGTTTTCAATGCTATAGTAAGCCAGAATCTTTAGTTTTGGATATTCTTTCTGTATTTGTGCAATGTCGTCATTGCTTAGAAAGTCTCTGTCAACAATACCTTTGTATTCTGTTGCTCTTACTTTGTGATAAACATTATTCCTATTGTTGTCGGAAACAAAGACTGTATTGCTGATACCGATTGTCGCATAATAATCTTTATCTTTGTTTTCGACAAAGTAGATATTCATTTGCTTAAATAAGGATGGCAGGAAATTTTTTCCTACTGCTATTTCGTATATCTCGAGATTGTCTTTGGACTCGGGACTTAAAACTCTCGGAAAGTCAAAATCTAAATTGTCAAGGTCTATAATTGAAGCAAGCTCGGTTTGTTTGGCATATTCAATAAACCCTAGCGAATGCGAAGCTGTCCATAATTGACCGTTTTCAGGTATCCAATTCTCTGTAATTTCCTTTAATAAATTGAATTGGAGCTTAGTGTTTAGGTGTAAATCAATCTCATCTAAAAAGTAAATAGTGTCTGTATATAGCGAACTGCGACTTAACAGATTGATTAATAGATTGAAGACTTCCTTCTCGCCAGCACTTAGATAATCGTAGTGTATCTCAGAACTGCCTTTGCGAAACGTGATTTGCGCTACCTTTCCCTCCAAAGGAGGAATTATCTCGATTAGTTGAAGTTTTGTGCCATTGCCACTTCCAAAGATATTACTCAGAGCATTATTTATAGGGTTGATATATTTCTGCCTGATTTGTTCGTTGGATTCATGCGAGCGAAAGAAATCTTTTAGAATAACTTCTGTAATCTTCTCAATATCATTCTCGAAACGATTATCCCTTTCAATAAAAAACTTTGGTCTGTCAGAATCTTTTTGAAAGTCAACAGCCGTACTTTGTCCTAACGAGGTTCTTGTTAATCGTGGAATTTGTCTGAAACTTGTTCTTCCATAAAATGCTGTTGGTGTTATGTTTGTATTGTAATAATTGGTGTCAGTAACTTCGTATGCGGACTCATTGTCAAGCTGAAACTTAACAGAAATAGGTAGAGTTTGTTCTTTCTTGAAATAATTCCAAAAATTATCGTCGGTGGCAACATCTTGTTTGAGTGAATTATTTACAAAACCGAAGGCATCGAAGATAGAGGACTTCCCAGAGCCATTTGAGCCAAGCAACAAAACGAGCTTGGATGTTGATGGAATATTGTCAATCAAAAGGTCAGTAAATCTTTTGAAATTTGTTATGTGTATTTTTGATATTCTCATTGCAATGCATTTTTTCTCAATGATAGTTGTGTGTTAGTAAGCTGCACTCTTTCAGCCTTTTGTTGTGATAAGTTATCCATGCAACAAATATACAAGGTTTACAGATAATTCACTCAAACAAACCCACAATTTTTTCCTGCGATAGCTCCATTTTGGGCTGAAAGGCATCGCTGTCCATATATTTCAGTAAACTATTGAGTAGCTGCTGTGCTTCGAGTCTTTTGTCTAAATCGTTTCTTAGGTCGATGCCACTAATCAGCAGTTTGCCTTTGCCCATCTTGCTTTCAAACAACAATGCTAAGCGTCGGTTTGTTACCCAGTCATCAATAATACGAACAATCGGATTTAGTTCGGCAGGAAAATCCCCTAGCGATATGGCATTGGAATGACTCATGGCATCCCACCACTGCCAATTGGAGTGATATTCCGTTGGAAAATCAGCAAGCGCAGGATGCTTAGGATTGCAGAGAATACCTAGCGTATGAGGCTTCTGTCCGCCTGTCCATGCAGTGTTCCAGAAAATACTTGAAAAACCGATGCCCACTTCGCCGCCTTTACCTTGTTTCACGTCGCCCTTGTTCACGGAGAGTAAAACTTTGCCGCCGGCATTGATGAAGTCAAGTGTTGGCTTGTCTAATTTTCTTACGATTTTTACTTCAGTGTCTATGGCAGTCGGAGTAGGGTAGACCCAGAAATCCCAGCTGTTGCCGAAGCCTGCAAGGTCTACTGTCAGTCTGAGCTCTTGTGCTGATTCAGTGTTTATCGATGTTTTTATGCTGCCGATGCTTTGAGCTGTTCCCCAACTTAGTTTCTCAATGGGAATTTCTCCTGTTTCGATGCTCTTGCCGTCGGTGTCGCTTATTTGCCAC
>JBKEAJ010000161.1:0-5013 GCA_047972135.1 Bacteroidales bacterium
ACGATTGCTACCTGCACGCCTTTATCGGATATTTCCAGTATTTGCTTAGCGTAGTCGTTAATTCTGTCGGGGTCGATACCGTATTTTTGTTTTCCCATGAGCGACTCGCCGCTCAGTTTTAGTAAAATTCTTTTGTATGCCATTTTTTTTATTTACAAAGTTAATCAAATTGTTGTATTCAGCAGAGTTCATCGCCAAAAGCTACTGCTCCGTCGTTGCGCATCATTTCTGTATATTTCTTTGAGGGTGATACTATAAAATCGCCAAGATTAAGCTCGTCCCAACGTTCATCCACTCTTTTGATAGTTTTAGAGTCCGAAATTACCACATTCGGCCATTGTCTTTTGAAATTATGACTTTCCTTTTTCTTAGAACTTGCATCAATCACTATCATCTTGTCAGAGAAGTATATATCTCTTTTTGGGTCGATATTTCCCATCAGCACCCATAGCGCACTGAATGTATCTTCGATAGGAACTGCCTTATCGAACATCACAACAATACTATATCTATCCTTGTATTTGTCTATTGCAGAGCTTATTGTGTGGTCAATATTTTTTATCTTTTCTGTGTCTGTTTTTATGAAAGCTATATTTTCTGTTGATACTTTTAGCTCTTGGATAACATTCAACTCCTCGCTTTCGGTCGTTTTATGCTTTGTATATGAGTTCGTTACATCAACTTCCTCGTCCATCTTTCTTGTGGCGTCAATTCCAAGTTTTGAGCCGTAGGAAAAGTGCGGAGCGGTGTGGTCCAGCACGTCAAGCGGGCCGGTAGAAAAAAACAAGTCTCTGTCGATTTTTACACTCTCCATTAGGTGTTTCAGCAATGTTTTGTCGTCTCTTATATTTATGTCTCTGTCAACAACAACAATCACCTTATTAAACATCATTTGTCCTGCACCCCAAAGGGTACTCATTACTTTCTGTGCCTGTCCGGGATATGATTTTTTTATTTTTACAATACAAAGGTTGTGTGCTACGCCGTAGAAAGGCAGATACATATCTACAATCTCCTGCACCATTGTCATTCTGATGGGAGTAAGAAAAATTTGTTCGGTGGCACTGCCTATGTATGCATCCTCTTGTGGCGGTACTCCCACTATTGTTGTGGGGTATACGGCATCTTTGCGATGGGTAATGGCAGTAAGGTGAAACTTAGGATAGTAATCTGCAAGTGAGTAGAAGCCGGTATGGTCTCCAAAAGGACCCTCTAATACAAAATCTTCGTGTGGGTCAACATATCCCTCTATTACGAAATCTGCATCCTCTGGCACCCATATATCATTGGTAATACACTTCACCATCTGTACTTTTTTCTTGCGGAGAAAACCGGCAAGCATCATTTCGTCTATATTTTCGGGTAGTGGTGCGGTAGCGGAGTATGTGTAGGCAGGGTCGCCGCCCAGCACCACCGATATAGGCATCTTGATGCCGAGTTCTTTATATTTTGCAAAATGATTAGCTCCTGTTTTGTGTCTGTGCCAATGCATGCCTGTAGTTTTGTTGTCGAGTATCTGCATGCGGTACATGCCCACGTTTCTGTTTCCGCTTGTCGGGTCTTCGGTGAACACCATCGGTAGTGTAATAAATTTCCCTCCGTCGTGGGGCCAGCATTTCAGTATGGGTAGTTTCGACAAATCGGGTTCATCCATTATCACCTGCTGACATGCTCCTTTCTTAGATGTTTTTTTAGGTAGCCACGAGGCGATTTTACCTAGTTGAGGTAAGACCTTGAGCTTGTCTGTAAAGGAGAGTCGCTCTTTTGTTATTTCCTCAAACAGGGAGTTTATTTCTTGCTGTATCTCCGACAGGGAGTTGATGCCCAGTGATAAAGCCATTCTTTTATGGCTCCCGAACATATTAATCAGAATAGGAAAATCCGTACCATTGTCAGTAAATAGAACAGCCTTTCCACCGCCTTCGGATTTGCTAATGCGGTCTATTATTTCCGTAATTTCAAGCTCGGTGTCCACGGATTTGGCGATGGTAATCAGTTCATTTCCATTTTTCAGAGTCTTGATAAAATCTCTAAGGCTGTTGTATGACATAAGTTCTTTTTCTTAATATTCTTAATCTTGTTCGTCTTCTCGTTCAGGACATTCCCCAAATGTGCTCTACAAATGTACAGCGCATACAAGTACAAACCAAGAAATATATTATCTTTGTACACTCAAAAGACACTCAATGCAGGATAAATCCAAGTTTGATACCATCAAAACTCTATTTGAAGAGGCGAAAAATATAGTTGTAATCCCACATGTAAACCCTGATGGCGATGGGATAGGGGCATCTACTGCACTATGCAAATTGTTTGTGGCAATGGGTAAAAACAGTATAGTGGCAATTCCCAACACGCCTCCAGCGTACTTGAATTGGCTTGCAGAGGGGATACAAGCATTGAGTTACGACAAGGAAGAAGACGCCAAGTTGATAGAGGAGAACATATCAAGAGCAGATTTGCTTGTTATCACCGACTTCAACGAAATGTCGAGAGTAGGAAAACTGCGTCCTCTCGTAGAGGCTTATGAGGGGAACACACTTGCCATCGACCATCATCCAGTGTCTGAAACGCAGTGGACGGCAAGCCTCATCGAGTCGGGAGAATGCGCAACATGTGCTGTTGTCTATAATCTTTTGGTAAAGATTGGTTTGCATGATAAACTAGGTGCTTCGGTAGCAGAAAGTTTGTATGCAGGTTTGCTGACAGATACGGGAAATTTCAGTCATGGCATAAATACATCAATGCCCTACAAGGTGGCAGGAGGTCTGATTGAATGTGGCGTTGAGCATCAGAAGGTAGTTGAGAATCTTTTTCATCAAGAGAAACTCTCATCACTGAGGTTGAGGGGTTTTTGCCTGAGCGAAAAACTTGTAGTTTTAGAAGAATTGAACACCGCCTATATCTGTCTGAGCTATGAAGAACTTAGTAAGTTTGAGTTTGAGCCGGGCGATTTGGAGGGGATTGTAAATTATCCCTTGTCAATAAAGGGCATTAAGGTGTCGGCATTGTTTACGGAGCAGCAAGAGGGACAGACAAAGATTTCCCTACGCTCCAAAGGTGATTTTGCGGTGAATGAGCTTGCCGCTAAGCTGTACAATGGGGGAGGACATAAGAATGCGGCAGGCGCAAAACAATATCACACTCCGGAAAAGGTTTTGAACCGATTATTGCGAGAACTTCCTAATTATAAGGTAGAACTTGCCACAAACTGACAAAATAGAAATAAATGTTTTAGTAGTAGACTAAAACTTACTATTTTTGCGTTTCAAGAAAAATAACAATAACCGTCAGGCTGATATCCAAAAATCCGAATATCTGAAAATCTGACAGTTGTCAAAATATAAACAGCAAAAGCATAAAGCCTATAGCTTACAGCTTATTGCAAAAAGAAAACAGATGAGACAGAATAAAATAGTTTTTGCACTTATATCGACATTGATACTTGGCAGTATATTTTACTCCTGTAAGGACACAGTAACTTACGCAGAGAAAGATACTGAAGAGCAAGCAAAGTTGCAAGAGTTTTTGGATATCAATAATATAACGGTAGAACCCGACAGTGGGATTTACTTTATCCAAGAAGATTCTTTAAAAGGTTTTGGAGATACTATAAAGGATTATGACAGGGTATATTTATATATGAATATTTATTCCGTTGGCGATACAGGTTCGCTTGCATGGATGTATTCGACTGATTATTACCAGCTGAACCCGGAGATTATTACGCCGGTTTATTCTTCTTTCAACACTTCTTCTTATTCATATCGGTCTTATACTGCCAATCCTGGTCTTTATCGTGGTATTACGCAAATGCTTAGCGAAGGCAATGCCCAAGCTCAGATAATCATCCCTTCGCAATATGGTTTAGGACCCGATAATAAATCGAACTCTTCAGGAGTAACTTACTACTATGGGTTTTCGACTTTGGTTTACTATCTGAAAATAAATAGGGTTATTCCAGACACTGTAAGCACGCACACAGATTAAGTAGCAGGACTTAGAGCTTAATAGAAAAGAGAAATATAAAATACAAATATACCTGAAAGTGCAATAGCAGAACACAAAGGTCATTGCGAGCGTCAGCGAAACAATCTGTTCTTTGCTGTTCGCATAGTTCACCTCTGCTCCTTTTGATTCCTCTTCATAGCATAAATCTATGAAAGTCTATTTTCAATTGCAAATCTAATAGCTGTTCGCTTACAGCCTACACCTACGGCATATAGCATTTTTAAACCCTAAACCCTAAACCCTAAACCCTAAACAGTTCAACGATTAAACAAATCAACAAATCAACAATTAAACAGTTCAACAAATCAACAAAAAATACCTACCTTTGCAAGAGGACATAAAACTCAACAGTCATGAGTAAAGATGAGAAATACCTAAATCCGCTGACGGACTTCGGTTTCAAGAAGTTGTTTGGCACGGAGCTGAACAAGGATATTTTGATTGATTTTTTGAATGACATTATCCCCGACCTTCCGCCTAATCACCGTATTAAGGACATTAGCTATAAGCCTACGGAGCATCTTCCTGATTTTGAATTTGATAGAAAGGCGATTTTTGACATCTATTGTGTGGGTCAGAATGGTCATCGCTTTATAGTGGAGATGCAGAAGTATTGGCAGGCTTTTTTTAAGGATCGTAGTATTTATTACTCTACCTATCTCATTCGGGAGCAGGCAGAGAGGGGCGAATGGGATTTTAAATTGGACGCTGTATATACTGTTGGTATACTTGATTTTTTGATAGATACTGAATACGATAATCCTGAGCCTGTTCACAAAGTAGAGTTGAAGAATGAGCGTAACAAGATTATATTTGACAAGCTGATGTATGTCTATGTTGAGCTTCCCAAGTTTACAAAGCAGGAGCATGAATTGGAGACGATGCGAGATAAGTGGCTCTTTACTTTGAAGAATTTGGTTTATTTGCAGGAGCGTCCCCGGGCTTTGCAGGAGAGAGTGTTTGAGAAGATATTCGAGATAGCGGAGGTAGCCAAGTTCAATC
>JBKEAJ010000011.1:0-16731 GCA_047972135.1 Bacteroidales bacterium
AAGTGAGACCAGAGATAAAAGTAGGATACATAACCGGCAGAATATTATTAATAACTCGCAGAGACAGAGTATCCTTGTCTCTGCGGTTGGTGATCAGACAAACACCCGGGCAGGCACTGCCCCTACGCTTCTGATTATATACTTTTACGATGTTGCAATGTTACGATATAACAGCGTAGAGGCTCAGCTCTAAACATTAAACGTTTTAAACCTCAAACAAATAAGCGCCTAAACTATCCCGTAAAAAATCATCACTCATATAAAGCTAAAAACCAAAACATTACAAACTTATAGAAATAATCTATTGCATAAAACAGTACTATGCATTGCACAGTATCAGGCTTTGTTTATATATTTGCATTGTAAAATACAAACATATGAATATAGAAAATACAAAAATGCAAATGCGGAAAGGGGTGCTGGAATACTGCATTCTCTCTATAATAAAGAGAGGGGAGGCATATCCGATAGACATCCTGAAAGAACTGAAAGACTCCGGCATGAACATTTTTGAAGGAACTCTCTACCCTCTTTTGAGCAGACTGAAAAATGCAGAATTGTTGAGCTACAGATGGGAGGAAAGTCAATCGGGACCGCCACGTAAATATTTTTCGCTAACAGAGGAAGGCGTAGAGTTTCACGGCAGACTCAAAGAAACATGGGACGACCTGAATAAAGCAATCGACACAATAACAAGAAAATCAAAATAGCTATGAAGAAAGTAATTACCATAAATTTCTGCAACACCCTTCTGACAATCGAGGAGGAAGCATACGAGGCTCTTAGAGAGTACAGAGATTCTCTGAGCAAGTATTTTAGAAACGAAGCTAGCTGTGAGGAAATACTCAAAGATATCGATTTTCGCATAACGGAGATATTGTCTGAGATACTCAAAAAGGAAAACTGTATCACCGACAAGCATATACAATATGTAATAAACGAAATTGGCAGTCCGTCCGATTTTGCTAATGATGGTCTGGAAATCGACGATGACGAGGGACAAGAAACTACGAGCGATAAACAAAAGCAAGAATCAGAGCAGTACGTAATAGACAAACTATTCAGGTCGGCCGACGACAAAGTATTTGCCGGAGTATGCTCTGGCTTAGGAACTTACTTTAAGGCAGACCCCATCATTTTTAGAATCTTATTTGCACTGTTGCAACCCATTGGTCTTATAGCATACTGTATTATCTGGATAATAACTCCAAGCAAATCTCTAAAAAACAACAACATAAAACGACTATATAGAGACCCTCACCACAAAGTTCTGGGAGGCGTTGTTGCAGGCATATCTCACTACACAAACATGAGCAGAGTCGCACTAAGACTATTATTGGCGGTTTTATTTCTAGCACCCTCAGTTCTACTACTATCAACTAGTGAATTGATTTTTATAAATGTTCCTATCCTGCTTCCCATCGTATATATAGTTATGTGGATTGGCTTGCCTCCAACACGAAGCGCAAGCGACAGACTACAAATGAAAGGCGAAAAGGTTAATGCACAAACCATCAAGGAGAATGTATATATGAGCCAAAATGACACAAATGGCTTTGGTAGAGACACACAACACAGAGTTCTGGGCGGGGTTATTGCAGGCATTGGCAACTACACGAATATCAGCAGAGCAATGCTACGTATAATCTTACTAATAATATACTGCGTACCACCATTCATATTTCAAGACATTGCTTTCAATTATTTGATTCCTTTAATACCTATCCTATATTTTATTATGTGGATTTGTCTGCCGCCTATACAAAGACCATACAGCATGCCACAAAGCAAAGAAAACAAGGGCAGCGACGAACAATATTTCTCCACAAAGTCTGATGTATATAACAACTCATCAAGAGGCAGAGGGCATAACGCTGCAAAAACCATCCTATTGATAATACTCTGGCTAATAGGAATAAGCATTATAATTCCTACCATCCCAATATATCTGACTTCATCAGTAGTGTCATATTCCATTTTTGATGGATTTATGCAATATGCAACCCAAGCCGCACTGATATTATTCTTCATCTTGCCTCTAGTAATGTTCCTCGTTTGGCTGATACGCCGCTCTATGGTGAAAAGAAACTCTATCAGATGGGTCTACTTGTCATCTCTCGGACTGTGGTTTATCAGTAGCTTATATCTCACATTTGCAGTGCTTTATACCCCACGATTGTTCATTGAGTCAGATTTCAAAACAAAAGAAATTGCTACTATCAAGGACTCGGTAGTAACTGTGAGCTCTAATAAGCCTAGCGGGAATATGAATTTCCTTGATGTTTACAAAATATTCTACAAGTTCTCGCCATACTCCGACAACAGCGAGCTGCTACTACCGTTCAACAGTCTGGGTCTTATACGAAGTCAAGATTCTCTTTTCCACGTATATGAGGTGAAATTTACGAGAGGCAAAAAGACTGACGAGCTTGAAAATAACCTGTCAAGAATAGACCCAAACACCTCTATAAATGGGAATAAGATATCGTTCAACGGAGGAACAATAGTCAGAGGCAAAGGCAAATACAGACTTCAAACATCAATGATTGTCGTGGCAGTACCAAAAGACAAGAAATTAAAGACCAGGAAACTTTGGGATATTATGAATGTTCGCGACATTAGAGACGTGGGAGTCAGCAAGAATGACATCAATAACGCAAAGAAGGAACTCGGCGAAACTAAGGACTGGATAGGCTGGAGCTTCGACGACACAATACAGCGCAAAGAAAGCGAATGACAAAGTTCCGCAAGCCTTGATCTTAAACTTTCTATCTCAGACTCTTGACATTATAGACAAACACTAGTTACATTTTTGTGTGCCGGCGTAATAAAGTGCGTCGGTACATTGTTGCGTTAATATTATTTTTTCTCTCCATATATGGTTTTAATGTTTTTAGTTGCTAATTTTGCCCCGCATAAAAGCAACTAAAAAGTGTCAATAGCAGGTAAATTAAGGGTGAAGCTAATGCGATGGCGATTGAAAAATATCAGCCCTCGCAACCTTATTTTTATCCTCAGCATACTTATCGGACTCATAACAGGGCTGGTAGCAGTACTCCTAAAATACACTGTACATGCAGTCTACACCTTGGTAAAAAGTTTTGCCGTCGATGGAGGACTGAACTTCTACTACGTCGGTTTCCCGATTGTAGGAATAGGATTGACACTGCTGTTTATGAAGTATATTATAAAAAGCCCTATTCGACACGGTATCCCTAACATTCTTCACAGCATCTCTAAACGTAATTGCGAGCTGAGCAAACACAATCTTTACTCGCCAATTATCACTAGCGCACTAACAGTCGGATTTGGAGGCTCGGTAGGACTGGAGGGTCCGTCGGTAGGCTCAGGAGCGGCTTATGGAACTTACATAGCAAAATATCTAAGGCTCAATTACAGAAGCCGTGTACTGCTGATGGCGTGTGCTTGCGCCGGTGCAATGTCGGCAATACTGAAAGCTCCCATTGCCGCTGTCGTTTTTGCCGTAGAGGTGATAATGATAGACCTAACTGCGATGTCGCTAATACCCTTATTACTAGCATCTTGCTCTGCCGTACTGGTATCTTACCTATTTCAAGGACAAGAAGCTCTGTATCCGATAACTCTGCAAGGACAACATTTCAACATGGCAGACCTTGCCTACTTTATACTACTAGGTATTGTATGCGGCTTATTTTCAGCATATTTCACAAAAGTATATCTTTGGGTGGAAGAAGCATTCGAAGGAATAAAAGCTCGCTGGAAAAGACTGATATACGGCGGAATACTACTGGGAATCATTATTTTTATATTCCCATCTCTATACGGAGAGGGCTACGAGGTTGTGAACGAATGTATGCGAGGAGACTTCAGTCATCTATTTACTAATTCGATATTTAGCAATATGCATGAAAATCTCCTTGCTATTTTGCTCCTCCTATTTGCAGTAGTCATCTTGAAAGCATTTGCTACATCACTGACCTTTGGTGCAGGTGGTGTCGGCGGTATTTTTGCTCCTTCGCTATTTATGGGCGTACACGTTGGGCTCTTGTTTTCATTGAGCGCAAATCAGATTTTGGAATATTTCGGAATGCGCACTCTCCAGACAGGCAGTTTCGCACTTGTCGGCATGGCAGGACTTATGGCAGGCGTACTGCACGCACCACTGACAGGCATGTTTCTAATTGCCGACATATCAGGAGGCTACCAACTATTTGTACCCCTGATGATTACAGCAACCGTATCGTCAATAATAGCTCGTCGATTCTATCCAAATTCAGTGTATCACTTTCAGCTGGCAAAAAGAAAAGAACTTATTACACACGACAAAGACTCCGCAGTACTAACGGTTTTAAGCGTCGAACAACTAATTGAAACCGACTTTATTACCCTAAGACCCGAAGACAAACTGCGAAGCCTGATTGAGGCAATATCTAATTCAAACAGAAATATTTTCCCTGTGGTGGACGGCGACGGACTAATGAAAGGAATGCTGAAAATGGATGATGTAAAACATCTGATTTTTAATCAAGAACTATATGATGAGGTAGAAATTAAGGATATAATGTACATGCCAGAAGCCTTTGTCAGCTCTCGGGATAGCATGGAAACACTGATGAGAACTTTTGAAAAATCGGGCAGATACAACATTGCCGTGATTGATGATGGCATGTACAAGGGATTTATATCAAGAGCCAAAGCATTTATGTCGTATAGATCAGCATTGAAAAGGGTATCTCAATAACCCTCTAGCAGCTTGGAGTATAACTCATTGGTTTTGAGAACTCGCATAAAGTTACCACCCCATATCTTCTGAATAGCCTCATGCGAATAGCCTCTTTTCACAAGCTCTGCCGTGATTCGTGGATAGCAAGTGGCATCGTAAAAATCAGGCAGACCCCCACCCCCGTCAAAATCTGTGGCTATCCCTACATAATCAACTCCGACAAGCCGTACAACATGCTCAATGTGGTCAACAAAATCCGACACCCTTACATCTGTTCCCGACTTTATGAAACGTCGAACCATACATATTTGTATAACTCCACCCTTCTCGGCAAGAGCTTTTATCATATCGTCGCTCATGTTGCGCTTGTTCCACCTCAACGCCCGACACGACGAATGACTCGCAACAATAGGAGTTTTAGAGTATTTCACAACATCATAAAAAGTCTTATCCGAAACATGCGATATATCGACAAGCATACCCAATTTGTTCATTCGCTCAACAAGCTTATATCCAAACTCCGTAAGCCCTGAATCCGGCTTCCCACTTTCGTCGGTAGACGAACAACAAATGTCATTGTTGCTAGTATGCCCCAAGGTCATGTAGCGTGCTCCACGTCTGTAAAAACTATCGACGTTATCAAGGTTATGACCAATGGCATAGCCATTCTCAACCCCAATAAAAACAGCTCGCTTTCCTCGTTTCGGGATATTATAAAAGTCCTCAGAACTAGTTGCTAACTCCAATACTTTGCTATTTGTATTAATGGCATTATGAATTCTGTCGAACATCAAATTCGCTTTACTAACCACCTGATTATAACCATACTCCGTCAAATACCCTTGCGGAAGATATACGATGAGAAACATCGCATCAAGTCCTCCATCTATGAGTCTTGGAATATCAAGACGCAAACCGGTCTTGTCGTAGCTGTACCTATTGGCAATGTTATACTTATACATCTTTGACGGCGTATCGACATGAGTGTCCAAACTGAGAACTTTGTCGTGCATCACCTCGCTATCTACGGACTGACAATCTAGGCTCCCGACCACAAAACCAAGCAGGTATAATGTAAACAAAAATCTCATTTTGTCGTTTTCAAAATTCGTGCAGGAACTAGAGATATTAAAAAGCCTATCAAAGACACCGTCGCAAAAACTATCAATATGTCGCCAAAGCGCAACTCCACAGGGTATTGCTCGATGGCAAATGCGCCCTCGATAGTGATAATGCCAAATTGAGTTTGCAAGTACACCAAAAGAACACCCAACACTAGCCCTATAACTGCACCCACAATGGAAATCAAACTACCGTGTATGAGAAATATCTCCCTCAGCTTAGCAGGCGACACTCCCAGCGAACGCAGAGTGAAAATGTCCTGCTTCTTCTCTATTATCACCATCGTCAAGGTACTCAATATATTGAACGATGCTATGATAACTATAAACGTGAGTATCAGAAATATCATCCACCGCTCCAATTGTAAGACCTTATAAATAGTAGAGTTCATCTCAGCTCGTGTCTTCACAGTCAGTCCACTATCTCTCAAATTCTTAGAAATCAACGACTTCAAACGCTCCGCATCCTGCGCATTGTCAAGCCTAAGCTCCAACATCGAAATACGACCTTGCATATCCATAAGTTCCTCAGCAACAGAGTATGGAACAAACATCGTGTTGTCAATCTTCTCCTGTATGGAAAAAACTCCCGAAGGATAGACATTAGACACATTAAAAGCTCTGCTTATGTCCATTACACTAGTGTTCGACACTCCCCGCTTGGGATAATATATTGACACCGGCACTTGCTGCGATAAACCCACTTGCAGATTTACTGCTATACTAAGTCCACAAACACCATAGTTTACACGCTCATCGCTTATTATCGCATCGCCATATTGTATATATTCATCGAGTCCCGTCGTCTCAAAATAATTGTCGGGAACTCCTTTCACTTTAGCAACTACCTGACTTTCGCCATAACGCAACAAAGCATTGTCTTCTATAACTTCGGATATATCCACAATGCCATCCATGCCCCCAATGTAAACAAGCAGCCCACTATCGGGCTGAAAACTCTTACCCTCAATGGGAAGAACCGTTAAATCAGCATTAAATTCCGAATAGAAAGAACGTACCAAAGTGTCGAAGCCGTTGAATACCGACATCACCAATATCAAGCCCAAAGTCCCAATAGCTACACCACCAACAGAAATATTGGAGATATAGTTGATTATCTTCTTCTGCTTTTTCGACTTAAAATATCGCTTTGCTATGAAAAAAGTGTAGTTCATTTATGAATCAATCCTCCGATAAAAGTGAGTCGATTTTGTCGATATAGTCAAAACTATCGTCTATATAAAACTCAAAATCAGGCACAATGCGCACCTGCTTACCTATCAAACGCCCAATATCACCTCTGATTTTACCCTTCAATTCATTTATCCTTGCCATTGTATCTTCGCTTTTCTCCGACGGGAAAATGCTTAAATAGGCTCTAGCTATGCTCATGTCTTTGGTAACCCGAACTACCGTAACCGATATTAACATACCATGGAAATATTCCTTGCCATGCTGCTGAAACCACTGACTCAAATCCTTTTGTATCAGCCGACCAACCTTTTGCTGCCTTGTAGATTCCATATTTTTATCTCTTTTATATAGGTACAAAGATACACAATTCGTTTTATTGATATGAAAATGCTATATGCCGTACGCTTTAGGCTATAAGCAAGCAGCCAATGATAATCTAAATCTGAGCACCCATGCATTACTCCATCATAATAATTTAGGAGGCAAAACATGAACAAAATGCGTTTTGAATAAAAATCAGACTTAAATCCTCGCAAGAATTTCCTCATAAATAATGATTGACAAAGCTGCATTTACCCACTAACTTTGTGCTAATTGAAATTTTAAAATATTTACCGATGAGTAAGATAGGAGTGTTCTACGGAACAAGTACGGGCAACACTGAGAATGTTGCAGAAGCAATAGCAAAAAAATTAGGTGGAACAACTTTCGATGTTGCAGACAGCCCGACGGATGCAGTAGCAGAGTGTGATGTTTTGATTTTAGGAACATCAACATTGGGAATAGGTGATTTACAAGACGATTGGGACGACTTCTTGCCAAAACTGGAAAGCTCTGACCTTAGTGGTAAAACTGTCGCCATCTTCGGACTTGGCGATGCCGACTCATATCCCGACTCGTTTGTAGACGGAATTGGAACAATCTACAAAGCCGTGAAAGACAAAGGCTGTAAAGTTGTAGGCTCCGTTGCAACCGATGATTACGAGTACGACGAATCAACTGCCGAAGTAGACGGAAAGTTCATGGGACTTCCTCTTGATGAAGACAACGAAAGCGACAAAACCGAGGCTAGAGTTGACGCTTGGTTGGAAAGTATCAAATCTGCAATCGGCTAGTATATGGAAGTCCTAAACCACCATATATACGAGTATAAAAAGGGGCTTCGCAATCTGGTGTTGCATACCATGAGTAGTGAATATCTGGAACAAGTTGAGAATAGACTGCAAAAGCAGAATATAGACTACTTCATTCGACACATAAGCCCAAAAAAGATGAACGTTTTCTTTGGAAAAAAAGAGTGTGTCAAAATAATAGACTCTTTTAACAAGAAGTCGCTCTCGCAGTTGACTCCCGAAGAGGATTTTATACTTGGAATAATGTTGGGATACGACAGAATGTTGCAATGTGAAAGGTTTTTGTCGAGGACAAACTCAGATATTAATCTGTTTTGTAAGCAAAAACTGTTTGTTTAGAATATGTAATCAGCCACATAGTATATTTAAGATAAGAGTCTCGACACATTTGTTGAGACTCTTTCGCTTTGAACACCTCAACAAAATATCGCCTTAAATTTTCAAAAAATCACCTCCATGTTAAAAAAAATAGTTATTATTGTTAGCTCAAATATAAGTAACTCTTTGAGCAGTTCTGTTTTAAATGGTAATTAATTAAAAATGAAGATATTATGGCAAACACACAAACTCTGATAGAAAAAATCGGAGAGGGAAATATTTCCCAATTTAAGGAGCTGTATGGCGAAGACGGTAAAATCTTGAAAGAACAAGCAGACCGCTACAAAAAGTACATCAAAGAGTACCTAAATATTTATGGCGACGGCGATGTTACGCTTTTCAGCTCGCCCGGAAGAACAGAAGTCGGCGGAAACCACACCGACCACCAACTGGGCAGAGTTTTGGCAGGTGCTGTTAACCTTGACAACATTGCAGTTGCTGCACCGAATGGCTCTAACATCGTAAAAATAACATCTGTAGGCTTCGAACCATTCGAGGTCGACCTCAACAACTTAGAAATAACTGAACACAAGATAACTCCGGGAAATCTAGTAAGAGCGATTGCCAAAGGAATCAAAGAACTAGGCTTACAAGTAGGAGGTTTCAATGCCGTAATTCACGGCTGCGTACCCGAAGGCTCAGGTCTCAGCTCCTCGGCATCAATAGAAGTCTTGCTGGGTGCAATTTTTAGCACTCTGTTCAACAATGGCAAACTCGACCCCGTCGACAACGCCAAAATCGGACAAAAAGCAGAGCATGCCTGCAAGAAATTCTGTGGACTCATGGACCAAACAGCTTGTGCCGTTGGCGGTTTTATAACAATAGATTTTAAGGATGCCGCAAATCCAATCGTTAAAGCCATAGACTTCGACTTTGCTCACACTGGATATTCACTGGTAATTACAAACACTGGTGGTAGCCATGGCGGACTAGATGCTGAGTACAACGCTCTACCCGGCGAAATGAAAGCCGTAGCAAAAGAGCTCGGACACGAGGTGCTCCGCCCCCTGTCGATGCAGGACGTAGTGAAAAACATTCCGTCAATACGCGGAAAAGTAGGTGATCGAGCACTGCTTCGCTCTATTCACTTTCAAGGCGACAACGCAAGAGTAGTGGAAGAGGTAGCAGCCCTAGAGTCTAACAATTTCGACCACTTCCTAAAACTCGTTGTCGAGTCGGGATACAGCTCGTATATGTACAATCAGAATATTTACACCTCGCAAGACACTAAACAGCAGAGCGTTGCGCTGGGACTTGCACTTAGCGAGCTTATCTTGAAAGGCAAGGGTGCATGGCGTGTTCATGGTGGCGGATTTGCTGGAACCATACAAGCATTTGTGCCAAATGACTTGCTGAATGAGTATATCTCTACTCTTGAATCTGTATTTGGGCAAGGCTCTTGCCACAAATTGTTTATTCGCTCGAAAGGCTCTATATCCCTCGAAATTTAATAAATCACACAATATTAATTATCAATAAAAAAGAAATGAGTACAGAAAAGAAAACTTATGTATTACCCATTATTATGATGATTGCCCTTTTTGGGATGATATCATTTGTTACGGGTTTACAGAACCCAATGGGAATCATTGTAAAGAGTCAGTTCAGCGCTTCCAACTTTATGTCGCAATTGGGAAATGCTGCAAACTTTATAGCCTATGCATTTATGGGATACCCCGCAGGCTTACTCCTACAAAAAATTGGTTATAAAAAAACAGCCTTGTCAGCTATTGCCGTGGGCTTTGTCGGCGTTGGCATACAGTACCTCTCAGGACAAGCAGGGAGTTTTACAGTTTATTTACTTGGTGCTTTCGTTGCAGGTTTTTCTATGTGTATGCTTAATGCTGTTGTGAACCCAATGCTTAACACTCTTGCAGGTGGTGGAAACAAAGGAAACCAACTTATTCAGGTTGGCGGTTCGTTCAATTCATTAATGGCAACTATTGTTCCTGTTCTTGTTGGTTATCTTATCGGCAATGCCGCTCAAGCTACAATCAAAGATGCAAATCCGGCACTATTTATAGCAATGGGAATCTTTGCATTAGCATTCATCGTATTGTTCTTCGTTAATATCCCCGAACCCCGTCTTAAAGCTGCCGTTTCTCATGAAAAATCAAAACATAGTGCTCTTTCATTTCGCCATTTTGTATTGGGAGCAGTAGCCATCTTTGTATATGTTGGCGTTGAGGTTGGAGTTCCTAACATTGCGAACTTATTTATGACAGAAGGTACAGCCAAAGGCGGATTAGGCATAGACACTACTACGGCAGGTACTGTTGTGGGTACATATTGGTTTCTTATGCTTATCGGTCGACTTGTGGGAGCCGCTATCGGTGCAAAGGTGTCGAGTAAAGCAATGCTCTCATTAACCTCTATACTAGGCTTAGCATTTGTATTGCTTGCCATATTCCTACCTACGACCACGCTGGTAAGCATGCCTGTGTTCCGCTCTGACATCTCGTTTGGATTTGCAAATGTACCGATCAACGTCTTGCTCCTTATATTATGTGGACTTTGCACCTCTATTATGTGGGGTGGTATATTCAACCTTGCTGTTGAAGGGCTTGGAAAATACACTGAGACTGCATCCGGCATCTTTATGGTGATGGTCTGTGGCGGTGGAATCCTGCCACTTATACAAGGATTTGCAGCAGACTCATTGGGCTTCTTGTCTAGCTATTGGGTAATTGTAATAGGCTTGGCATATTTACTATACTATGCATTAATCGGTAGCCACAACGTGAACAAAGATATTCCTGTTGACTAAAAAAACAGGGTGTTTTCATAATAATAGAAAGCCCGTCTCCAGCAGGAAGCGGGCTTTTTGTTTTGTATTAGTTCGCAGGAGAAGTATTTAAAAAACTCGCCTACAAATTATCCGACAAATACTTATCTAACTTCGTTCCTACAAGGTCTCGGGCTGCCAATTCACCTTTTTTATTGATAATAAAGTTTGTTGGTATCACTTTCACATTATAACTATTGCAAGCCTTTACGCTACCTTCCATATCACCGACATTTATCCACGACAAACCATCAGCCTTAATCGCCTCTTTCCATGCGCTTTCGTCTTCATCAATCGAAACCTGATATATCTCGAAACCCTTACTCCTGTATTTTTTATATGCTGCCACAAGTGCCTCATTCTGAATCCTCGACGTAGCATCGTCGGTAGACCAAAACTGTATCAACACCATCTTACCTTCCAAGGCAGACAAGGAACGCAGCCTACCATTTACATCCGGAAGCTCTATCTCTGGATAATCCACAGCCATAGCATCCATCGTGTTTTGCCATCTTGCCGCACGCTCTTGCTTGATAAGACCCATTGCCTCATTATAGAGAGACTTAACATTGATAGACGAGGGATATATGCTGCTCAGGGTGTTGGCGATTTTCTTTATCTGTATAGGGTCTGAGATTACTCGCTCCCCATCATCCCATCGCTGGCTTAGAACATAGAGGCTTGTCATCGAAAATACATTGTCGTAATTGTTCAAATAATCTGTAAAAACAGACGCTAAAGCTCTTTTTACCGACCCAACGGAGTCGTTCTTCACCGCTTGTGAAAGTTTTTTGTCGTTATTAATCAGGTATATATCAGTCCTGGCTTTAAGATGAAGCAGAGACAAGGGCTTAATAGATTCACTGCCTTTCGACCCCGACACCTCATACGACGACGCAAACCTACTGTAATCTCCGTTCACAACGACACTCTGACCCGAATCTACCAACAGCGTTATCAATGCCCCACTCTCCAATTTAAGCTGGTAAAAGGTCGGTATCGTATCGTAATCTGCAAAAGAAAATGCCCCCTTTGCAGATAGCTCTACAGAATCGACAGCAGTGTTCGTTGCAACTCCGACCCTCTCGAAGTAAAGCATCTTCCCTTTTGCTCCATCAATTACTCCCGACACTTTGAAATTAGTCTCTTTCCTATTGCACGAGCTAATAATAAATGCCGATAGGAATACCAAAAATATAAACTTTCTCATTCTAATTTGATGTTTAAAATACTGTCCCACAAGCTAATGATAAGAACTTGCAGCCGACAATACAATATTTACTAAGTGCGAAGATAATATTTTATAATTTTACAGCTCAAATTTATCGACAGTGAAAATATACGACAGCTTAAAAGAATTCAACAAAAAACACAAGACCATAGTAACTATTGGTAACTTTGACGGCTTGCACAGAGGACACGACAAACTCCTAGAGTTTATGAGAAAAGAAGCAAAAAAAAGGAATGCCAAAAGTGTAGTAATAACTTTCGACCCGCTGCCTAGAAAATACCTTTTCCCAAAATGTGAGTATAGTCAAGTCCTTTTACGAGATGAGAAAATAAAACTATTTGAAAAGCAAAATATAGACTACCTGATTATAGTACCCTTTGATTCAGATATTGCAAATATCGAATATGACCAATTCGTCAAGGACATCTTAATCAATAAGCTGAATATGAGCGCATTAATCATGGGGTTCGACCACCGAATCGGACACAAAGGAAAGGGAGCATTCCAAAGAGTAAAACGACTGACACAGGATCTCGATTTTGAGTTGTTGAATTTTGATGCCTACCACCCAAATGGAGAATTCATAAACTCCTCAGAGATACGTAAACACCTGTCTAACAGCGACATAGACAAAGCGAATAAGCTCCTGGGATATAACTTTTTTATAAATGGAGAGGTCATAAAGGGGAAGCAAATAGGGAAAAAAATAGGTTTCCCTACAGCAAACATCAAAACTACAAAATACAAACTACTCCCAAAAGATGGAGTCTACCTCGTAAATGTAAATATCAAGGGCGAGAATTTCAACGCAGTGGCAAGTATCGGCACAAATCCCACAATCGACGACGAGAAAAAAATTCATATCGAAATTCATATCCTTGATTTCGACCAAGATATTTATGGACAAACAGTAGAAATTAATTTTATGTCGTGCTTACGGGAAACTAAAAAATTCAAGTCAATGGAAGAATTACGGCTAAACATCAAGTATGATGTAGCCATTGCAAAGAAATATTTTAACAATCTGACAAAATAGTCGAAAAAACAAGCTAAATTTCAAACAAATATTGCTATATTTGGGAGGCTAAATTTAGCCGAAGATAAATAATTAATTATCACACTAAAATATTTTTACAATGAAGGTAACAGTTGTTGGCGCAGGTGCCGTAGGAGCAAGCTGCGCAGAGTATATCGCAATAAAAAATTTTGTTGCGGAAGTTGTTCTTGTTGATATCAAAGAGGGATTTGCAGAAGGCAAAGCAATGGACTTGATGCAGACCGCATCACTAAACGGTTTCGACACTCGTATAATCGGGTCAACTAATGATTATTCAAAAACAGCAGGCAGCGATGTCTGCGTCATTACATCGGGGATTCCTCGCAAACCTGGAATGACTCGTGAAGAGCTTATCGGTACAAACGCTAAGATTGTAAAATCTGTGGCTGAGCAGCTAATACACCATTCTCCCGACACTATCATCATCGTGGTTTCTAACCCGATGGACACAATGACCTACCTTACTCATAAGGTTACAGGTCTGCCTAAAAACAGAATTATCGGAATGGGCGGAGCTCTTGACTCGGCACGTTTCAAATACTTCCTTTCGCAGGCATTGGAATGTCCAATCTCAGATGTCGATGGAATGGTATTGGGAGCGCACTCCGACACAGGAATGGTGCCTCTTATCAAAAATGCTACTCGCAACGGAGTTTGCGTTTGCAACTACCTCCCTGACGCCAAACAAGAAGAAGTGGTGGCAAGCACTAAAGTTGGCGGTGCGACGCTCACAAAACTACTCGGCACGTCTGCTTGGTACGCTCCGGGTGCTGCCGTTTCAGGTCTTGTGCAAGCTATTATCTGCGACCAAAAGAAAATATTCCCTTGCTCTATGTTGCTTGACGGCGAATACGGACAAAAAGACATCTGTCTGGGAGTTCCTACAATAATCGGCAAGAATGGAGCAGAGAAAATTATTGAAATAAAACTCGACGACAAAGCTCAAGAAATGTTCAATGCTTGCGTCGAGCCAGTAAGAAGCGTAAACGCTCTCCTAGAAGTGTAATTAGTAAAGACGCTAAATAGAAAAAGCGATGCTCTGAGTATCGCTTTTTTATTAAGCCCTCTCATTTTTGCTTTTTTCAATTAACAATTTGTATATTTGCTTTATCAAAAAAGCAATATGGAACGATTAATAAAATTATCAGTAAAGAAAGCAAGTACAGTAAGTACTCATTTTCAGCGTTATCTATATGCCGATATTGACTGGGAGCAAGCATTATCATTAATACTCGGACATAGAGGGACAGGAAAAACTACAATATTGTTGCAACGCATACAGCAGCTGAAGAAAAATGCTATATACCTCAGCCTTGACGATGTGTATTTTGAAGCAAACAGACTTGTCGAACTTATAGATGCACTATACGAAAAAGGATATAGACACTTCATGCTCGACGAGGTTCATAGATATAAATACTGGTCGAAAGATATTAAGAATGCTTTTGACAACTATTCTGACATTAAAATTGCTGCGACCGGATCTTCCATTCTGGAACTAAACAAAGGACAGTCCGACCTCTCTAGACGTGCTGCTAGGTACAGTCTATGGGGACTGTCGCTTCGTGAATTTATAGAATTTGAATACAAGCAAATATTTGACAATCTGACATTAGAGAATATTCTTGAGCATCACCAAGAAATATCATCGGATATTACAGACCTTATAGATATCGAAAAAGTATTAAGAGAATACCTGCGCTTTGGATACTACCCCTTCTTCAATGAAAGCATAAAACTTTATGCCCAAAGGCTACAAGAAACAACAAATCTCGTCTTAGATATTGATGTTGCTCCATTTATTGAACTGTCTCACACAACAGTGCGAAACATGAAGAAACTCTTTTATGTGATAAGCCAAACCGTTCCATTCACTCCGAATATATCAAAAATTGCTGAGAAAATAAACGCACCTAGAAACACTGTACTTAAAATCCTCGACATACTGGAACATGCACGAATATTGAGTTTACTACGACAAAACACCAAAGGAATAAGTTATTTACAAAAACCCGAGAAAATCTATCTGCAAAACACCAACCTTGCATATATCCTGTCGGACGACAAACCTAACATTGGCAACCTACGAGAGACTTTCTTCTTGAGCCAACTGAAAGCAAAACATGAGGTAACAGCCTCCAAATTTAGCGATTTTATGCTTGATAATACCTATACTTTTGAAATTGGAGGAGCATCAAAAACATCTCAACAAATTAAAGGCATACCAAACTCATTTATTGCAGCAGACGGAATAAAAAACGGCTCAGGAAACAAAATACCTCTGTGGATGTTTGGCTTCTTATACTAAGTTTGAACCTCTAACTACTAAGGTCTTGCTGCACCTCTCCTCGACAAATGGTTGGGATTTGAATATCACCTCCAGGGCAAACGCATCTAAATTATTTACGGCTCTATAACGAATGAAGCGGCGTTTAAGGTTTAAAATGCTGTATGCCGTACGCTTTAGGCTATAAGCGAACAGCCTTGTTGAATCGTTGAACCGTTTAATGTTTAATTGTTTAGGGTTTGATGTTTAGGGACGTAATCCCGATATCTTCGCAGCAAGGGGATGTAAAAAAAATAATAGGGGCGATAGCCCTGATATAGATGCAGGTTTAATTGTTCAATTGTTCGGGGTTTAGTCCGTAGGACTTAGAGCTTAATAGAAAAGATGTAAGCAAGAAGATACCAACATTCCCCGTTAGGGGATAGATGTCCATTGACATTTATGCGAAGTAATGTATCACCTACGGCGAATAGGGCAATATCTCGTAGCAAGGCTTTCTATTGAGCTCAATTCCCTACGGGAAAATATTGAGGGGAAAAGAATAAGCTAACATATAGATAGTTTCAGCCCAAGCAAATAGTAGAATATTCGGGCTAAAGTTCTTTTAAGAGGATAGATGCAGGACGGGACAATGAGCATCTACTAAAGATACTGAGAAATTAGATGCGTTTGCCCTGCACAAAGCTCAAACTACCTGACGACAAGTTCAATGTTTGATTTACACAATGCCATTGCCAACGTTGACTACGACTATATTATAGTATTTGTAAACACAGAGCGCTATGGAGGGGCAGGGTTTTATAATACATATGCAATCACCTCCACACGTAACGCCAACTC
>JBKEAJ010000012.1:0-31739 GCA_047972135.1 Bacteroidales bacterium
CCCTCCTTGAAGAAGGAGGGGATTTAAAAACTCTCCTCCTGCGAAGGAGGAGTACCCGAAGGGGGTGGAGGTGGCTGTTAATTGATACTACAATGCTGTGATGTTAAGATGGAATACGATATGTTTTTAGGGATGTAGTCCCGATATCTTCGTAGCAAGGAGATGTGAAAAAAAATAATAATAGGGGCGGTAGCCCTGATATAAATGCAGGTTGAATCGTTGAACTGTTTAAGGTTTAACCGTTTAGATTTTAAAATGTGGCAGGACGTACAAGATAAATAATTTCTCACAACAATTTCTTACCTTTGGGCTTCAACAAATAAAAAGATAAAATTATGTTTTCAGGGATAGTAGAAGGAATAGGACTTGTCAGCAAAATCGAACATGACAAAGAGAATGTGCACCTTACGCTGACGTGCGAGTTTACCAAGGAATTGAAGATTGACCAAAGTCTGTCGCACAACGGTGTGTGTCTTACGGTTGTTAACATCGACGGCAACAAATATACCGTTACGGCTATAAAAGAGACACTGGAGAAATCTAATCTCGGACTTCTGGAAGTGGGCAGCAAGATCAACCTCGAACGAAGCATGCCGATGAATGGCAGACTAGACGGACATATCGTGCAAGGGCATGTAGACCAAACCGCTAAGTGCGTGAAAATCGACAATGCCGACGGCAGTTTCTACTATACCTTTGAGTATGAGTTCGATAAAGAGATGGCTAAAAAGGGATATATGACTGTTGAGAAAGGCTCGGTAACGGTAAACGGTGTCAGCCTTACTGTCGTAAATTCGCAGGACTCGTCATTTCAGGTGGCAATAATTCCTTACACTCAGGAGATGACAAATTTTCATACTTTCAAAGTCGGAAGCACTGTCAACCTTGAGTTCGATATTATCGGCAAATACCTCAGCAAGCTAAATCAGTACAAGTGATAATGTGGCAATTTGCTGATGTGATAATTAACTGATACAACAAGCGATGTAAAATCAAACCCCGATTATAAAGATGGCACTAAATCAAGAGAAATACGGCGACAGCACCTTACGCAATATACTGAAAGAGCAAAAGGAGATGAAGCTAAAAGGCGGTATTTACCATCGCACTCAGCTTGACTTGACTTACAACTCCAATCGTATAGAGGGCAGTAAATTGTCTATTGAGCAAACTCGTCTTATATTCGAGACTAACACAATTGGTCTGACAGAAGACATTATCAATGTGGATGATATCATCGAAACGTCAAACCACTTCAAAGCTGTAGACCTGATTATAGAAATGGCAGAACAAGCTATTTCAGAGGATCTTATAAAAACTCTACACCGCATATTGAAGTCGGGTACATCAGACAGCGGTAAAGATTGGTTTGCCGTGGGTGATTACAAGAAACTCCCCAACGAGGTAGGTGGCAATGCAAGCTGTCTCCCTGAGGATATTGAGAATGAAATGAAAACTCTACTTAGTGATTATAATGCAAAGGCAAATAAGACAATAGACGACATTATCGAATTTCATTGGAGGTTTGAATGTATCCATCCTTTCCAAGACGGGAACGGACGAGTAGGACGGCTTGTTATGTTCAAAGAGTGCTTGGCAAACGACATAGTTCCATTTATTATTGACGAAGATTTAAAACTGTTCTATTATAGGGGGGCTGCGTGAATGGGAACACACAAAGAACTATTTGACTGACACTTGCCTCACGGCACAAGACTCCTACAAGGAGATTTTGAGATATTTCAGAATAAACTTCTAATAATCAGGGACTAGGTCTCTTTTATCGTCATTGCGAGCGTCAGCGTGGCAATCGGTTCTTTGTCGGCAGAGATTGCTTCGTCGCAGGCTCCTCGCAATGACGTCTTTGTATTCAGCTCTTGTCATCATCCAATTATCACATCAGTAAATCTGTAATAGAAAAACCTCTAAGCTTATTTTTTCCATAGGGAATAAAGCTCAATAGAAACTTGCTACGATATATTGTCCTATTCGCCGTAGGTGATACATTACTTCGCATAATTATCAACAAACATCTATCCCCTACGGGGAATGTTTATATTTTTCGCCTACATCTTTTCTATTAAGCTCTAAGTCCTACGGACTAAACCCTAAACAATTAAACTTTAAACAAAGCTGCTTGCTTATAGCCTCTACTTAGTGCTTGTCCATAATGTCAAGAGTCTTGATATTGGACTTTATAGACGGACTCTAATTAGAAACCCAAACCTATATCAGTGTTAGGATATTTCTTCATGCTTGCTATATGGCGTTTCTGAAATGCCAATACTGCCGGCATCCCCCATTCAAACCATCTATGCCCTTCGCTCACCTGCTCTTTAGGGTCAACATTTAGGTTAAACACCCATGGAGAGGGGCTTACACGTACGAGCGTGCTGGCATCTATATTTCGTTTTTCGGCTTTGGTGTCGAAAATCTAAATGTACCTTGTAGTCCTTCCAACGAATGGCACAAAAGTCTGTTCCTGCCCAATGGAATACTGCCTGACGACGAGAGTGTCCATCTTTTGCCAACAAAAATGCAGTTTGGTCGATACCGTCGTAGTACAAATTGTTAGGAAGTTTGTTTTGAACCTCAGCAATGCGAAGTATTGTCATGTAGATGTCGGTGAAATCTATAAGCTCGTTCGACACTTGCCCCGGCTCAATCATCCCTTTCCAATATGCTATACCCGGCACACGCACTCCTCCTTCCCAAGTAGTACCTTTACCGCCTCGCCATGGATGAAAACCTGCATCGGGAAACACACTTCACGCTTGCCACCTTTTACACCTGTCAGTAAGCCTTCGGTGCGCAGCTCTTGTGCTTTTTCTCTGAGAACAGGATTGTTGAGCATGTCAGAGTAGGTACGAGTGTCGAGATACTGTGAGTAGTCGGCAGTTGCGGCAGGAAGTCCGTAGAGATAGTCAAAGCCAACTTCGTGAGGCAACATATTCTCGCCTTCGCCAATGTGCCACTTTCCTATAAGGGCAGTGTTGTAGCCTATTGACGATAGGAGTTTTGCTTGGGTAACTTCGATGCTCCAAGGATTGGTTTTAACCTCGTCGCCCTTCAACAGGGGTCGTGTTAAACCACTTCGCACCGGCAAACGTCCTGTCATCAACGCAGCGCGCGATGGAGTGCAGGTAGGAGTTGAGTAGAAGGAAGTGAATTTCTTTCCTTCAAATGCCAAATGGTCGATGTTGGGAGTAGGCGCACCAATTGCTGCTCCGCCACCAAAACATCCCGGGTCGCCCCAACCCAAATCGTCAACAAAAAAGATTAGTACATTGGGCTTTTGCCCTGCGTTTTTCTCAAAATCTTTAAGTTTCTGTGAAGCTACTTTCTCCTGCTCCGGACGAGGAATTGCAGGCTCCCAATTTTCTTTTTCTACCACAGTCTCGTCGAAAACACTAACTTGTGCAAATAGGTTTACAGACAAGACTAAGAATCCTAAAATCAATATTTTTTTTTCATATTGAAATTTTTATTGCTATTAGTACAAATCGTTTATTAGGCAGATTTTGTTCAAATACATCAAAAAAAAATTCCTATCTTTGGGGAGACTATTGTTAAACATGAACAAAATAAACAAAATGAAAAAGTCGTATCTGATATTGCTAATGTTACTATTCTTTGCATTTACACTGGATGCTAGTCCAAAATTCTCGACAGCAGGATTTTTCGAGCTGCAAAATAGTGGCAGAGAGGTCTTTAATATGAATCCTGCATGGCGATTTCATAAAGGAGATGTGGAAAATGCACAAGAAATATCATTTGTAGATTCGTCGTGGTCGGTAATAACTCTGCCAAACGGCATTGAGTATCTACCCGAAGAGGCTAGCGGCTGTGTAAACTATCAGGGAATTGTCTGGTATAGAAAACATTTTAATGTTGACAATAGCCTTAAAGGGAAAAAACTCTTCCTACACTTCGAAGCTATAATGGGTAAATCAAAAGTATGGATAAACGGGCAGCTCGTGAGAGAGTCCTTCGATGGATACTCGCCTGTTATTGCGTCGATAGAACAATACCTGAACTGGGATGGCGACAATATTATTGCGGTGATGGCTGATAATAGCGACGACCCAATGTATCCTCCCGGCAAACCGCAAACTCTGCTAGACTTTACCTACTTCGGCGGAATTTACAGAGACTGCTGGCTAGTGGCTCATAATCAAACATATATAACAGACCCTAATTATGAAAACGAGCCAGGTAGCGGCGGACTTATGGTGTACTACCCCACCGCAAGCGACGAGCAGGCAGACATAGCCATGAAACTACATATTCGTAATGAGCAAAGCTCTAATTTTAAAGGAAAAATCCGATATACTTTAATTGATAAAAACGGAGCGAAAGTAAAGGAGAGCATAAGCTCTATCAGCGTGCCAAGCAAGGATGCTAAACAGTTTGCAGCAAGCATGAGTATTCCAAAGCCAAATTTGTGGTCGCCCGAAAACCCATATCTCTACGATTTAAAAATCGAAGTGCTGGACGCAAAAGGGAAAACCGCAGACGGCTACACAAGACGCATAGGCATCAGGAAGGTTGAGTTTAAAGGTATTGACGGACTGTGGCTCAACGGAAAGCCGTACCACGACAAGCTAATCGGCGTTAACCGTCATCAGGATTTTGCCGTCATTGGCAATGCGCTGCCAAACTCTCTCCACTACAAGGATGCCAAGAAACTACGTGCTGCCGGAGTGAGAGTAATCAGAGCCGCTCACTACCCCCACGACCCTGCATTCCTCGACGCTTGCGACGAAATGGGGATTTTTGTAATCGAATGTATCGCCGGATGGCAGTTCTGGAACAAAGAGCCAATTTTCGGCGACAGAATACTGATGCATATAAGAAATATGATTAGACGAGACCGCAACCATGCCTCTGTGTTCATGTGGGAGCCGGTGTTAAACGAAACCCACTACCCTCAAGAGTTTGCCGAGAAAACCGTTGAGTGTGTACTCGAAGAACAACCCTACGCCAAAGATAACCTCGTGTGCGACCCTCACTCTAAAGGCAATGAGCTGTTTCCTATCATATATTCTCACCCAAAGTCTAAGGGCTCGGGACTATCGGTTTACAGCGCAAACGAACTTGAAGATAATATCTCATACTTTACAAGAGAATGGGGCGACAATGTCGACGACTGGAACTCACACAACTCCACAAGCCGTGTGCATAGGTCGTGGGGTGAGCATGCTCAGATAATACAAGCTCAGCATTATGCAAATCCAAGCTACCCATTCACCTGCATGGAGAAACTCTACGAAACACCGCCTCATCATATCGGCGGAACTCTGTGGCACAGCTTCGACCACCAAAGAGGATACCATCCTCAGCCATTCTACGGCGGAATTATGGATGCATACCGTCAGCCAAAATATTCATACTATATGTTCGAGGCGCAAAGACCTAGAGAAACAAACCCAAACATACCTGCCGAAAGTGGACCGATGGTCTACATTGCCCACGAAATGTCGCCATTCTCGCCTGCCGATGTTACAGTGTATTCTAATTGTGAGGAGGTAAGACTGAAAGTTTACGAAAACGGTAAACAGTACACATACAAACGTAGCGACAGCCCTCTAAAAATGCCATCACCAATTATCACCTTTAAAGATGCTTTCGACTTTATGGATCTTAAAAAACTGTCGCGCGCAAGAAAACAAAACGAAGTGTACATGCTGGCAGAAGGACTGATAGACGGGAAAGTGGTAGCTACATATAAAATGTCGCCCTCTCGCCGTCCAAATAAACTGAGTCTTAGGATTGACAACGAAGGTATCCCCTTGCGTGCCGACGGCTCGGACATCGTTACCATAATAGCAGAGCTGACAGATAAAGACGGCAACGTGAAACGCCTTAACAACAACTACGTGAAGTTTTCAGTTGAAGGCGAAGGTCGACTGCTCAGACAATCCGACAAACCACTAAGACTCGACTGGGGCTCTGCTCCAATACTATTGCAATCAACACTAAAAGCTGGGAAAATAAAAATACATGCAGAGCTGGAAAATACTGGCATCAACACTGCCGAACCCGTAGAAATCGAGTTGGAATCAGTAGCCGTAGACGACAGATTTGTTTATTCAAAAACTGAGGCTAAAGATATAGACAAAACGTCAACAGCCTCAAATTCTGCTCCCTCCAAGGTAAACGATAAAGCTAGAGGAAATGTAGAAAAAAGCCTGAAAGAAGTCGAGAAACAACAAGATGACTTCGGCGAAAAAAGATAAAACAATGAGAAACTCAAGTTTATATTCAATAGGACATGGAAACAAAGACATAGATACGTTCATTAATGAACTAAAGCACTTTGAGATTGATTATCTAATTGACATAAGGTCTAATCCACACTCTAAGTACAACCCTCAGTTTAATCAAAAGGAAGCTGACACACAACAAGGAAAATCAAAACGAGAAAGAAGCAGTCTGGGTAAAGTGTTTACAATCACTTATAAAGATCGAATCCTAAGTAAATTTAATTTCGATAATTTCATTGACAAACTTGACAGAATTGGAGCGAGTCGAGTAGTGTTATTTTGTGTTGAGGAAAAAGCGGAAGCATGTCATAGATCCATTGTTGCGGACAAACTCCAACAATTTGGTTATAAAATCACACATTTATGAAAGAAGTCGTTTTAATACTTTCAAAAACCCAAATGAATAATGGGCGCGTTTGTATCGGCGGATTAACGCCGAAAGGAAGATATGTTCGACTTCTTGACAAGCAAGAAAATAACCAAGCAGAGAATACAGATTTAGCACCAAGACATGGCTGGGAAATTGAATCTGACGAGCATAAAGACAATGTCCCTCCTCATGTCGAGGACATCATAGTGCATAGTAAAATAGGAAAGGGTACACTTAAAGATGGAATTACTATTAAAGACTTTATTGAAGAGAGAAATATTCCCATTTGGAGAGGACACCCTGATGGACTTTTTGACAGATTGATTCAGTGGACTCCCAATGGCAATGGTTACATTGACAAGGAAGTAGGTATCCCTAATCATAGTGTAGGGTTTTGGATAAGTGATAAAGATTTAAAACGAAAAGATTATAAGGGGGTTAGATATCAGTATCCGACTTCCGGTGGTTGGAGAAACATTAAATTCAAAGGACTAGAAGAACCTGTTGACACTATTCCTTTAGGCACATTAGTGAGAGTATCATTAGCAAGATGGCATAGTGGTCTCCTAATGAGAAGGAGAGCCAAAAATGCTGGTTACAACTTTCAGGATGGTATGATTATCCATAATATTATATGCCAACATTGTACAACAAAGAAGTCATGTGAAAAGGCTAGATACAGAAAGATAATTATATAAGAAATTAATAACGACTGTTAGTCTGATGTCCGAAATCCGAATATCTAAAAAATTAAAAATAAAACAATGAAACGATTATTTATCCTAATAGTAGCTCTCTCAACTCTGAATGTGTGGGGCTACGCACAAAACAGCAATGACACCGTCAGAGTTATGAGCCTTAACATTCTTCATGGAGCAACCATGAAAGGCGATTTTAATCTGGATGCCATTGCAGGATTTATCAAAAAGTATAATCCCGACCTTGTAGCAATGCAAGAAGTAGACTTCAACACTCGCCGAGCTAGAGGCTACAACCTCCCCCTAGAGCTGGGATACAGAACCAAGATGAACCCTCTCTACGCTCGTGCTATGTACTATGACGGCGGTGAATACGGCGAGGCTATCCTCTCTAAATTCTCGTTTACAAAAACCGAAAACATCGCTCTCCCTCACAAGGAAAGCTCAGAACCGAGAGCAGCCCTGATGACGGAGTTCTTGACAAAAAACGGAAATACAATACAATTCGTTGCTACACACCTCGACCATCTGGACGACGAAACCGACAGAGTTAAGCAAGCCTTCGCCATAAAACAGAAATTTGAGAAGTCTACAACTCCGACAATACTAATAGGCGACCTAAATGCAGACCCCAACAGCAACACACTAAAGATATTAAAAGAGGTATTCACAAAACCAAGTATTGACGCCGCTACGAAAGCAACCTATCCTTCGGACAACCCAAATATCTGCATTGACCATATTCTTTTCAATATGCCTGATAATTGGGAAGTTATAGATTACAGAATAGTTTGCGACGATTATATTACCGACCATTGTGCCGTTGTAGCAACATTGGTGTATAAGCCTTAAAGTGGAAAGATTATCGGGTTCTGATGATTGAATAAAACTATAAGCCATAATATGAGCTATGCCTTCATTTAGCTATCTTTGCATCTTGAATTTACCGCATGAGACTTTCAAATACAAGAAGGTCATTGCGAAGGAGCTGGCGACGAAGCAATATCCTGCAACAAAAAATAGATTGCCACGCTAACGCTCGCAATGACAGACGATTACAAATAGGTGAAGAATAGATAAATGACTGATAATAAAAATAAAGCCGCATATTTCACTCTGGGCTGCAAGCTGAATTTCTCAGAAACTTCTACCATTGCTCAAAAATTAGAAGCCTCAGGCTTTGAGCGTGTTGACTTTAGTGATGTTGCAGATATATACCTCATCAATTCCTGTACAGTAACCGAAAGTGGCGACAAGAAAAGCCGGAGCATGATTAGACGTGCCAAAAAGCTAAACCCAAATGCTCTTGTCGTGGTTACGGGTTGCTATGCACAGCTGAACCCATCAAAAATTGCGCAGATTGAGGGAGTCGGGCTGATACTTGGCATGCAAGAAAAATACGAAGCCGAAAACTATATAGAAGCCCTCAACAACTCGGATACCGTACAAATAAAAGTATCGGAAACGAAGTTTGACAAAAATAGCAAATTCTTTAATGCTGTATCCTACGGCGACAGAACAAGGAGCTATCTCAAAATTCAAGACGGTTGCGATTATTTCTGCTCTTTCTGCACTATCCCTTTTGCACGAGGAAGAAGCCGAAATGCCAATATTAAAGAAATAGTGGAACAAGCCGAGTCAGTAGTGAAATCGGGAGTAAAGGAGCTGGTGATAACAGGCGTAAATATTGGCGACTTCGGAAAATCTACAAATGAGAGTTTTTATCAACTGCTCGTCGCTCTCGAAACAGAAAGCGGAGCAAAACGCATAAGAGTAGGGTCGGTAGAGCCAAACCTGCTCACAAATGAGATTTTGCAGCTGATGAAAAACTCGGAAGTGATAGCTCCGCATTTCCATATCCCTTTACAGTCAGGATCTGACAAAGTGCTGAAACTGATGAAACGCAAATACGAAAGAGAAGTTTTTGCCGAAAGGATAGAGAAAATATCCTCGATGTTTGAAAATCCTTTTATAGGCGTAGACATAATTGCGGGAATGAACGGCGAAACAGACGAACTGTTCGAGGAATCATACGAGTTCGTACGAGACCTGCCAATTTCTCAACTACATGCTTTCCCATATTCTGAAAGACCTAATACTCAGGCTCTGAAGATTGAACACTCTGTCCCTATCAGTGTCAGAAAGGAAAGAACAGCTAGACTTATTGAGCTGTCAAACAGAAAGTTGCTGCAATTCCTTAACAACAATATAGGCACTAAGCACAAAGTGCTATTTGAACATCAGTCGAAAGAAAATTTTTCATCGGGATTGACGGATAATTATATAAGAGTAGACCTGCCTTTCGACCCAAAACTTGAAAATCAAATCGTAGAGGTGCTAATTGGAGAGGTGAAAGAAAATAATCATTGCAAGGGGGTGATAATTTGATAATTAGAGTCAGTCTATAAATAGAAATGCAAAATGAATTACAAAGAAATATGTACGAAAGTCTGCGAGACAGCAAAGCAGGCAGGGAAATTTATAAGAGACGAAAGAGCCGTATTCTCCCAAGACAAAATAGAGAAAAAAGGTAAGACCGATTTAGTGTCATACGTCGACAAAACGGCAGAACAGCTGATAGTAAAACAACTGCGGGAAATATCGCCCGATGCAGGGTTCATCACCGAAGAGGGAGCAGTGAAGCAGGAGATAAAAGAGCATGTGTGGATAGTCGACCCGCTGGACGGCACAACCAATTTCACTCGCAACATTGCACCATTTGCCGTGAGCATTGCTCTGATGCACAAAGACGAAATTGTCGTTGGGGTGATTTACGAAATATGTCGTAATGAGCTTTTCTATACATGGCAAAACGCCGACAGCTACATGAATGGCAAGAAAATACAAGTATCCGACAACTCCAATTTTGAAGAGTCTATATTTATTACAGGTTTCCCCTACTCCGATTTCTCAAATACCGAAGGCTCGCTGCAAATCCTAAATAAATTGGTGAAAAATTCACTCGGCATACGCAGGCTTGGTAGTGCTGCCACCGACCTCGCATACGTTGCGGCAGGCAGAGCAGAATGTTTTTATGAAGACACTCTCAACCCTTGGGATGTGGCGGCAGGTGTGCTGTTGGTGAAGAATGCAGGTGGCATGGTGTGCGACTACTCAGGCGGCAATGACTTCCTATTTGGAAAATCAATCATAGCGACAAACACGAAAATTCACAATAATTTCTTAGATTTGTCAAAGAACTATTTGAAGCATGTTAGTTGTTAGTTGCTAGTTGCTAGTTAACAGCCTTGTTTAAGAAACAATGAGAGTTTAATTGTTGAAAATGCTGGCTGTAAATAAAATAAATAATGAAGAGGTACTCGATAATATTTCTGTGCTTATTTCTGTGTAGCTTTGCCCATGCACAGATAAGGAGAGATGGGACACCTCAATCTCTACCTCAAGCAAAATCTTCCCAAAACTCAGATATTTACAGTACAGAGCTTCTTCCTAAAGGATTTAAGAATTTCAGAATATCGGAAGAAAACCTCAAACGACGAAAATCCTTGCAATTTGCCTATCCTTTTTACTCTAATCTGAACCTCGACAACTCAGGAGAATGGCAAAAAGGTCGTGGTGGTACAGAGGTGTGGACTCTTAAAATAAAATCGACAGACGCAAAATCGATAAATCTAATTATCGACAGTTTCTACATGCCTCCATCTGCAAAACTCTACGTTTGGGGAAATGAAGAAAACAGCCCCAATGGCTACATGGGAGCTCACAACAACAACGTTAGCAAGACCTTAGCAGTATTCCCCACAAAGGGAGATATAACAAACATTCAACTAGAGGTGGACAGTAGAGAAAAATCTGAATGTTCACTTAATATTTCTCAGGTTTCGCATGACTTCTACGGAGTATTCGCTGCAATGAAATCACTGTCGGGAGCATGTGAAATAAACTCCAACTGCAATACCGAGACTCAATGGGAAAAACCAAAAAAAGCTGTATGTCAGATGCTAATAGGCGGTATTGCTCTCTGCACGGGTACTCTAATGAACAATACCAAAGAAGACTTTACTCCCTATGTGCTTACTGCCAACCATTGTTATGAGGAACAAAATTTGGAAAGTAAGACCCTCTACGTTTTTATGAATGAGTCGCCAAATTGCCTTGACATTGGCGCAAACAAGACAAATTCGATATCGGGAGCAGTGTACAGAGCAAGCTCAAAAGACCAAGATTACTACCTAACCGAGATAAATAAGCCTATTCCCGTATATTTTCAGGCCTACTACGCAGGCTGGAGCAGAGAGCAGAACATCACAAGCAAAAATGCTTGTATCCATCATCCACAGGGTGATAAGAAGAAAATATCAATATCTGTACAAAGCCCGACTATTGAGGCTTATACAGATGCGGAACTGACTGTTAATGATGCTTGGGAGATAAAAGAATGGGACTCTGGCACGACAGAAGGAGGCTCATCAGGCTCTGGATTATTTGATAACTTGGGATATTACAGGGGTTCTCTCATTGGTGGCGATGCAACATGTGGTAATCCTATATTCGACTACTTCTCAGCATTCTACAGCAATTGGAATTTTGAAACTGACAGTACCAAGCAACTACAATACTGGCTCGACCCTCTAGGAACAAACCCGACAAAACTCGATGGACGGTTTTATGACGACAACACCTGCAATATCGAAACAAACAGTAGTACAGGCGATACAATCAGCAACTCTCCATTAGGAACAGCTACACACATTGCAGGAACCAATAATATGGGTGTTACCGAAATAGTCGAAAAGTTCAGCATAGCCTCACAAACACCAATATATCAAATACTTGTCGGCATAAAGAGTGCGTCAGCCGTATATAACAAAAATATCACCTTAAATATTTATAATGAAGAAAACGGTATTCCCGGTGAACTGATTTATACGCAAGTGTTCTCGCTCGCCAACGTGGAAAACAATCTATGGCATAACTTCAAACTCAGCAGAGAAATAGAAGTGTCGGGGACTTTCTTCGTCGGTTTCACAATGGAGCAACTAAACTCCTCGGGGGCGGAGCTGTCGTTCTTCACCACAAGCAGACAAAAGGCTCACAATAGTACTTTTTATTATAAACTCTCGGATACATGGAGCAGCTACTACCCTAGCGACGGAAAGGCAAGATCTCTCCTGATAGGCATAAATCAATGCAGCTATATCATTGACAACAAGGACAGTACAGACACAAACAATGAGTCTTATTTGGAAATTTATCCTAATCCAGTTTCGCATACAATGTACATCAAAAGCGATAAACAAGTAAAAACTATTGAAATAATAGATTTATCGGGCAGAGTGATAAGGCAGTCGAGTTTAGTAGGCTATCTAAGCGACAACTTATTTACTTTTGACATGAGTTCAGTGCCAAATGGATTTTACATAGTGGCAGTCTCAAATGAAGAGACAAAAGAATATTTTAAAGTAATTGTAAACAGATGAAACGAGCCATGCAGTAGGCTTTAAGCAATATGCAATAAGCCAAACTACACACAGGAGGATGATTATAAAAGAAATAACCACCCCGCCTGCGGCACCCCTCCTTCAAAAGGAGGGGATTTAAAACTCTCCTCCTGCAAAGGAGGAGTAACCGAAGGGGGAGGTGGTGGCTGTTTTGCTTACAGCTTATTGCAAAATTATAAACACATGAAACGAGCCATGAGACAGGTATCACACAGAAGTATGATTTTATTGGCGAGATACATGTGGCAATTAAAAAACAAATTATAAACACATGAAAGTAAAAGACATACTAAATGCTATAAACGACTTTGCTCCTAGAACTTACCAAGAAACTTGGGACAATACAGGTCTCTTGGTGGGTAACAAAGACATGGAAGCTCAAGGAGTCTTAATTTCTCTCGATGTTACGGAGGAAGTTATCGACGAGGCTATTTCAAAGAATGCTAACGTCATCATTGCCCATCACCCATTGATATTCAAGGGATTAAAGTCTGTTACAGGTGTACTTTGGACAGAAAGATGTGTTATCAAGGCGATTAAAAAGGACATTGCAATCATTGCAGCACACACCAATATTGATGTGATAAAAGGCGGAGTATCATACCGAATGGCTGAGAAACTAGGTCTGCAAAATATTAAAGCTCTCAGCACATCTGAAGCGAAACTGTTTAAAATATCGGTATTTGTTCCCAATACTCATCTGGAAAATGTTAGAAACTCGATGTTTGAAGCAGGTGCCGGGCATATTGGCAACTACGATTGTTGCAGCTATAACACCGACGGCATAGGGACATTTAGAGCCAATGAAGGAGCAAAACCCTTTGTGGGAAAACAAGGTGAAATACACAATGAAGCTGAAACAAAAATAGAAGTGCTAGTCCCCGAACACTTATGCAATAGGATTGTCTCGGCAATGGTGTCTACTCATCCTTACGAGGAAGTAGCCTACGACATATATCCCCTCAACAATACAAACCCCAATGTCGGACTAGGTGTTATTGGTGAGCTAGAAAAAGAATGTACGGAACATGATTTTCTTACGATACTGAAAAAGACCTTTGGGTGCAAAGCTATAAAACACACCAAACTTTCAGGAAAGAATATCAGTAAGGTTGCACTCTGTGGCGGCGCAGGTAGTTTCCTTTTGCCTATTGCCATTGCTAAAAGTGCCGATATTTATGTTAGTGGAGATTTTAAATATCACGATTTTTTTGAGGCCGACAGTAAAATTATTATTGCAGACATTGGACATTATGAGAGTGAACAATACACAAAAGAGATAATGTATGAGATTGTTACAAGAAATTTTCCTAACTTTGCAGTTCAAATTGCGGAGACTGTAACAAATCCTGCACAAACATTTGTATAACAAGAAAATACGATAAGGAAAATGGCTAAGACTCAAAAAAAAGAATTGACGGCTGAAGATAAGTTGAAAGCAATGTATGACTTGCAAGTCATAATGTCAGAAGTAGATCAAATAAAAGTGTTACGAGGCGAGCTTCCTCTCGAAGTTGCTGATTTGGAAGATGCTATCGAAGGATTGGAGACAAGGATTGGCAACATAAACGAAAGCATCTCTACCGTGGAGACTGATATGTATGCCCGGAGGAATGCCATTCAGGAGTCTAACTCGCTTATCGAAAAATATACAGACCAACAAGATAATGTCAGAAACAACAGGGAGTTTGATTCTCTGACTAAGGAGATAGAATTTCAAAATCTAGAAATTCAACTTGCCGAAAAACACATAAAAAAATACGAGAAAGAACTCGAAGAATTAAACAAGAAGAGTTACGACTCTCAAGCGGCACTTGCTGAAAGACAAGCAGAGCTGGAGGATAAGAAAAACGAATTGGCAAATATCGTCGCCGAGACTGAAAAAGACGAAGAGAAGCTTAGAAAAAGTGCCGAAAAACTAGAAGCCAAAATTGAGGAAAGGCTACTCACTGCATTCAAACGTATCAGAAAAAATGCCAAGAATGGTATTGCGGTAGCAACCGTTGAGCGCGATGCTTGCGGAGGATGCTACAATAGGATTACTCCTCAACGTCAATTAGATGTCGCATCTCATACAAAGATTATTGTTTGCGAATATTGCGGACGTATACTTGTAGACAAGGAAATTTCGGGTGAGATTGAAAAAACTGAAGAATAAAACATTTTCAAAGCATAATAAGGATGCTGTCAGACAAATTGGCAGCATTTTTTTTTTAGCTGATAAGTATATCCAAATTATCCTCATGAAGGTCGGCACAACCGCCGTCAATGTCAAAATATTTTTCATCGCCCTTGCTGTCAGTCAGAACAACTCTACCCTTCACTAAAGATGATATTATCGGCGAATGTAAAGGAAATATTGCAAATGACCCATCCTCACCTGGCAGTTTTACAGACTTCGCAAGACCTTCGTAGTGCAGTTTCTCAGACGATAATATCTTAACTTTAAGCATCTTGATATGTTTTTGCTTCCTCTAGCAATTTCTCGCCTTTGGCAATAGCTTGAGTTATATCGCCAACCATATGGAATGCCGCCTCCGGATACTTATCCAATTCTCCGTCCATTATTTTATTAAAGCCTTCAATGGTCTTTTCGATAGACACTAATTCTCCGGGAATACCTGTAAACTGCTCTCCTACAAAGAATGGCTGAGACAAGAAACGCTGCACTCTCCTAGCCCTGTGAACCGTTGTACGATCGTCGTCGCTCAACTCTTCCATTCCAAGAATGGCTATGATATCTTGAAGCTCCTTGTAGCGTTGGAGTATCTCTTTTACTCTCTGCGCACAATTATAATGCTCCTCGCCCACAACATCGGGAGTCAAAATCCTTGATGTAGACTCTAAAGGGTCTACGGCAGGATAAATCCCCAACTCTGAAATCTTCCGACTAAGGACAGTGTTGGCATCAAGGTGTGCAAAGGTTGTCGCCGGAGCGGGGTCTGTCAAGTCATCAGCAGGTACATAAACTGCTTGTATAGAGGTTATCGAACCGTGTTTAGTGGAAACAATACGCTCCTGCAATTCACCCATTTCACTGGCAAGCGTAGGCTGATAACCTACTGCCGACGGCATCCTACCCAAAAGAGCCGACACCTCCGAGCCTGCTTGTAGAAACCTGAATATGTTATCTATAAAAAGTAGTATATCACGACCTTCTGATGCTGAGCCGTCGCCATCTCGCAAACTCTCTGCTAAGGACAAGCCCGACAAGGCTACTCGCGCCCTTGCACCGGGGGGTTCATTCATCTGCCCGAACACCATTGCCAATTTGGAATCTTTAAGCTTGGATTTATCAACTTTTGACAAATCCCACTCTCCTGCCTCCAATGCTTTCTTAAACCCTTCACCGTAATCTACAATGCCTGCTTCTATCATCTCACGCAGTAAATCGTTACCCTCCCTACTACGCTCACCTACGCCTGCAAAAACCGACAAACCACTGTGGGCAACAGCTATATTATTGATAAGCTCCTGTATGATAACGGTCTTGCCAACTCCTGCACCACCAAACAGACCTATCTTCCCACCTTTGGAGTAAGGCTCTATCAAATCGATTACTTTTATTCCGGTATACAACACCTCTGTGCTGGTCGCCAAATCTACAAACGCTGGCGCTTCATGGTGAATGCCGTAGCCATCTTTAGTAAGCTCGTCAAGCCCGTCGATAGAGTCGCCTGTAACACTTAATAAGCGTCCCAAAACAGCTTCGCCTTTTGGCATTGTGATTGGGCTTCCCAAAGCCACAGCTCCTGCTCCTCGCGACAAACCATCTGTAGTTTCCATGGATATGGTGCGGACTACGCTGTCGCCAAGATGCTGCTGACATTCTGCTATGATTTTTGTTCCATTTAAGTCTATCTCAATAGCATCGTAGATATTGGGCAAGTCACCCTGCTCGTTAATAAACTCAATGTCTACAACGGGACCAACAATTTGTATTACTTCTCCTTTTAAAAGCATATCAATTCAGTTTATACATAGCAATATTTCTATTTCTCTATTTCCGTTCTTATGGCATACTGAACATTCAACTTTATTCCCGGTCCATTGCCAGCACCATACAGCGAGACACTCTCCGGAGTCATACTGGTATAGTCTACAACATTAGCTCCATAGGTATCTGAAAAACTAAACACTGAATTGATATACCCTGTAGAACTAGACACCAATGAAGACTGGTTCACGATGTAGTAGCCATCAAGATAATATTCAGGTATACGCAACTCAAACTCTCGTGAACTCTCGTCGCCTTCTATCACTCTTTGTAAATATCTCGAAATATTGAAAACGTAATTTGCCCCATACCTAACCCCTTGTGCATAGTAAGCATTTGGATAGTAGAAATCTACAAGCGGATATGTGCCGTCAGCCTCAACACTGTTAAGCGTCAGTACCGACGGTGCAGGTCGAAGTGAATCTAAATTTGAATGAGTAGAATCCACCGTAAACACAAGCTGGGCACTCATAAGATAGATACCCTCGTTTGGTGTCAGGGAGTCATAATTATCGATGATATCCTCAAGTGGTGGAATTTGTATTCGTACTTTTGAACCGCCAAAGGGCGCTAAGTATATGTTGGCTTCCGACTGTACTTCTGCTTGCACCTCTGAGGGTGTATAGCTCATATTCTCGCGAGTGACACTAGTCAATCGAGACGACAGATCCCAGGTGTATATCTGAGTACTATCTCTAAAGGTCGAGTCGATGCCCAACGAGTCGATATATTCTGTAGCATTATAATATAAATCCATATAGGCATAATTGCTACTGTTGGCTAAATCCAACTTCACAAAACTACCATAACTACTTCCTCCTATCAACTCAGACTCAACATATAGACCATACATCTTTTGCAGAAATATGTCATTGTCAGTATAGTCGATACTGTCTAAATCAAAATATTGCTGTGAAAAACTATTATCAATCGGTATCCTCAGCAAGGAGTCTATAACATTCCTTGAGGTGTCTCTGTTGAAATCTGTATTAAATTCTATTTCCCCAATTTTTCTACCCTTCATCGAAGAGTAATCGGCATCGCTATAATAATAGGAGTAGCCGTCAAGAGGCGCATTCAACTCGTAAACTGTCATTCGATGGACAGCCAAAGTATCACCATATATCCTATTGTAGTTGAAGCACAAGAAACTCGAATCGACATAAGTCCTCTCCGGAAAATTGTATCTTGCAGATATTCGCAATTGAAACAGATTCGTGCTTTTTAGATGTCCGAAGATTGGATCATTTATTTCGCCAAGCAAGCCTGTCAACACTCCGTCTATTCGATAGGGTTCTTCTTTGACAGTGTAAGCTATGGTGTGACTAGAGTCCACATATACTCGCGCATCCAGCAAATCTTCGTCCGGTAATATTTCCGTTCCTATATTTTTTAAATCGTTGGTACATGATGCAAGCACTACAAACATCATTGCAAAGAGAAGTACTATTTTGTTACGCATTATTCTCAGAAATAATTTTAATTCTATGATTCCAGCAGCTTGTCATAAAGATTATTATATGCACTGACATAATCATCACCTTGATAAGCTAAGCTAAGAACGTTCGAGTCTTTTATATATTTTGTCAAATCAGAATTTATTTGCTCGCTTCCATAAATTACTGCGTCGGAATTATCTATTGCCAACTTATTAACATCAAAACAAGACGCCGAGGAAAGATGCTTGATACTTTCAAGGTCGATCCCGTCAAGAAGCATTTTTTCATGAAAACTCTCGGAATAGTGACCCTCAAAATCATTATTATAAGCAGAGTACACAATCTTTGCTTCATTCAAAAGCGGATTGTCACTATATGCACTCTTCAAATAAAAAGGTATTAGGGCTGAAAACCACCCGTGACAATGTATAATATCGGGTGCCCAGCGGAGCTTGATAACAGTCTCTAACACGCCCCTGCTAAAAAAAACCGAACGCTCGTCGTTGTCGGGAAAATATGTGCCATCTTCATCTTGCAATACCGCTTTGCGATGAAAGTAGTCTTCGCCGTCGATAAAATAAACTTGCATCCTTGCAGGCTGAATTGATGCCACTTTGATGATTAGCTGCCTATCTGCATCGTCTATAACCATATTCATGCCCGACAGACGTATCACCTCATGCAACTGAAAACGTCGCTCATTTACAACTCCGTATCGCGGCATAAATGCCCGAATCTCCTTACCTGCTTCTTGTATCTGCTGAGGTAGAAAACGGGAAATCTTTGATACCTCATTCTCCTCTACATATGGAAATATCTCTTGTGAGATAAATAGAACTCTTTTACTTGCCATTTCGTAAATACTACCTTTTTGTATAGAATATTGACCACAAAGATACTAAAAAAAATAAGCCCTCACAACTATTATAATGCGTAGATGCGCTTAATGATTACATTATTAAGCGGGCGGTCATTACTATCGCACGCTTCATTCTGTATTTTCTCTACTATATCCATACCCTCCAATACAGCCCCGAAAACCGTGTATTTACCGTCTAAATGAGGAGTGCCGCCAACAGTTGTATAGGCTTCGCGCTGTTGAGCAGTGTACTTAAACTCTACTTTCTCCGCTTCTTCCTTAGCTTTCGCTTTTGTCTCCTCAGTAATAATTGCCATCTTTTCGTTGTCTCCTCTCTTCTGATATTCTTCCATCTTTGGCCTTGCGGCTAAAAACACTTCCCTAGCTTTATCCCTGCGCATGCGTGAGGTCTCTCCCATTTCCATGGTGTCCAATCGCCCAGACGTAAACACTTTCCCAGTAACTATATAAAATTGTGTTGCGCTCGACTCGCGCTTGGGATTTATATTATCGCCATTTCGTGCTGCTGCTATAGCTCCATAACTGTGTATTAAATCCGACCTTATCTCCGCAGGTATCTTATATGCCGGACCACCACCGCCATAAACAATACCAGGTCGTGGATTTCGAGAGTTCGGATCGCCCGTTTGAACCATAAAATCCTTAATGACTCTATGAAAGATTACTCCGTTATACTTCCCCTCATTCACTATCTTCTCAAAATTAGCCTGATGCTTGGGAGTTTCATCAAATATAACTATTTTTACATTACCTAAAGTGGTCTCAATCTCATATCTCTTACCCGCTTGCGCCATCGCGAAAATGCCAATAGCAATAAAAAATATCAAAAACATTAATTTCCTCATAGACTATATTTATTGATGTATTAATCGTACAAATATACAAAATACTAACTTAATGGCACAAAACACGAGTACACCAACCTTATACGTACAACTTCGACCCCATTTATTAATATTTTCTGGAAGAACATAAAGCGCAAATTCGCAAAAAATAAAACTATTGGCGAACTTTTAAACAATGACAATTTCGCAAATGCTTCATTACATGCGAATTGTAATTTATGGTTGAAAACTTTTCTCCTCCCCCTATTTCCTAAAATTACATTTATGGATAAATTCGCATCGTGTTTTACAAGATAAATTTACAACAATGATTGAAGAAGTTTACAATAAACAGAGAGAAACAGTGGCAAAAAAAAACTATTCCATGAACGAAGCTGTGGATGCTTCGACTAAGTATTTCGACGGTGATGAAATGGCAGCAAAGGTATGGGTGTCCAAATACGCCTTAAAAGACTCGGACGGAAATATTTTTGAAAAAACTCCCGACGACATGCATCGCAGACTTGCGAAAGAAATTGCAAGAATCGAAAGTCTTTACAACAACTCGGTGAAAGAAGACACCATATACAAACTTCTTAAAGATTTTAAGTATATAATACCGCAAGGCGGTCCAATGACAGGCATTGGCAATGAGTATCAGGTAGCTTCGTTGTCAAACTGCTTCGTTATCGGAAATAATGGACTGTCGGACTCATATGGCGGAATACTGAAAATCGACCAAGAACAAGTACAGCTTATGAAAAGACGTGGAGGTGTAGGACACGATTTATCTCACATCAGACCCAAAGGCTCTCCCGTAAAAAATTCCGCTCTCACATCTACCGGTATTGTCCCTTTCATGGAACGTTTCTCTAACTCTACCAGAGAAGTTGCCCAAGATGGACGAAGAGGTGCACTCATGTTGTCAGTATCCGTAAAACACCCTGACTCAGAACTATTTATCGACGCCAAAACAGATACCAATAAAGTGACAGGAGCCAATGTATCCGTGAAAATTGACGACGACTTCATGAATGCTGTCGCCAGAGGTTCTAAATACACTCAACAATACCCCACCGAATCGAAAAAACCAACAAGCACGAAAGATATCAATGCTAAAGCTCTTTGGGATAAAATTGTACATAACGCTTGGCAGTCGGCAGAACCCGGAATCCTATTTTGGGATACTATCATTAGAGAATCTGTACCAGACTGCTATGCAGATTTAGGATATAAAACCGTATCCACAAACCCTTGCGGAGAGATACCTCTCTGTCCCTATGACAGCTGTAGACTGCTTGCCCTAAACTTGTACTCCTATGTGAATGAGCCATTTACGAAAAATGCTAAATTCAACTTCGAGCTGTTCAAAGAACATATCCCTTACGCTCAGCGCATTATGGATGACATCATCGATCTCGAGCTCGAAAAAATAGATGATATAATTAGAAAAATAGATGCAGACCCCGAAACTGAAGAGGTGAAAAACGCCGAACGCTCACTATGGATTAATATTCAAAAGAAAGCTAAAGAAGGAAGACGCACAGGAATAGGCATAACTGCAGAAGGAGACATGCTCGCTGCACTAGGACTAAGATATGGCTCGGAAGATGCCAACGACTTCGTAGAGGAAGTACACAAAACTCTTGCTGTTGAGGCTTACAGAGCATCTGCAAAACTTGCCAAAGAAAGAGGCGCATTTATTATACACGACAACAACAGAGAGAAAAATAACCCCTTCCTTAACAGACTTAAAGATGCCGATCCGCAGCTTAAAGCCGACCTTGAGAAATATGGACGAAGAAATATAGCTCTACTCACCGTTGCGCCAACAGGCACAACTAGCCTTATGTCGCAAACAACATCCGGTATAGAACCTGCATTCGAGCTTTGGTACACCCGCCGCAGAAAGGTAAATCCCAACGACAAGAATGTATCTATCTCATTTACTGACGGCGTAGGCGACAGCTGGGAAGAGTATGAAGTATTCCACCATCACTTTAAAACGTGGATGAAAGCTAATGGTCACGATACAGAGCAGCACTACTCCAACGAAGAAGTGAGAGAACTCATCAACAAATCTCCATACTTGAATGCAACCTCAAAAGACGTTGACTGGATGAGCAAAGTACAGATGCAAGGGAGAATACAGAAATGGATAGACCATTCTATCAGCGTAACTATAAATCTTCCCGAAGATGTGTCCGAGGAGCTTGTCGGCAAACTATACTTCGAAGCATGGAAGTCTGGATGCAAAGGCGTTACTGTATACAGAGACGGCTCTAGATCAGGAGTCCTTATTTCAAAACAAGAAGAAAAGGAGGAAGATGTGGAACATTCTCCAATACGCCCCGAATCTCTTGAAGCCGACGTGGTAAGATTCCAAAACAATAAAGAAAAGTGGATCGCATTCATAGGCATATTGAACGGAAAACCCTACGAAATATTTACAGGACTTTACGACGAAGACGAAGGACTTTACGTGCCTAGAACAATTACAAAAGGTGCTATTACAAAAAGAAAAACTAAAGACGGTCAGAAAACCTACGACTTCGAGTATGTTAACAGTAGAGGACTGGCAGGCTCAATTACAGGACTGTCGTACAAATTTGATAAAGAGTTTTGGAATTATGCAAAACTTATATCAGGAATGCTACGCTATGGTATGCCAGTAGAGAATACTATCAAGCTTATCTCAGGTATGCATTTCAACGACGAGAATATCAACTCTTGGAAAACCGGAGTAGTTAGAGCCTTGAAAACATACATAAAAGACGGCACAAAGGTAGAAGGGGCTTGCGAAGAATGTGGCTCCACAGACCTACAGTACCAAGAAGGGTGCATAACTTGCAAAAGTTGTGAACACTCCAAATGTGGATAATCAATTATGATTAATACTCTGTTTACGGAAAAAGCTCTCATTTTTTGAGAGCTTTTCTTTTAAACTCTAAGTCCTACGGACTAAACCTTAACGATTCAACCTGAATCTATATCAGGGCTAAAGCCCCTATTATTTTTTTCACATCTTCTTTGCTACAAAGATATCGGGACTACGTCCCTAAAAACATTTCGTATTCCATCGTAACATCACAGCATTGTAGTATCAATTGACAGCCACCTCCTCCCCCTTCGGGTACTCCTCCTTGCGAAGGAGGAGAGTTTTTAAATCCCCTCCTTCTTCAAGGAGGGGTGCCGCAGGCGGGGTGGTTTGCATTTTTCGTTATTATTTTTATTCTTTATGTGTCATCATTGCGAGCGAGAGCGTGGCAATCTATTTTGTCCGCTGTCATTGCGAGCGAAGTGTGGCAGTCTGCTCTTTGTTGTAGGAGATTGCCACGTCGCAAGCTCCTCGCAATGACGTTCGTTTATTGGCTGTTGATTATTCCTCCAGCTAAAGCAGAAGGCAATTCATCGATTAATATAATTCATTAAATTCTAAACGATTAAACCTTAAACTAATAAACAATTCAACGAGTAATTACCTCGAAACCCTGCCCGAACCGTCGCCACTCATTAACTTCTCTACCTCCTCAACACTCACCTGATTGAAGTCGCCAACAATAGTGTGTTTCAAGCACGATGCAGCTACCGCAAAGTCCAAGGCTTTCTGGTCATCGTCAGAATAATGATTCAATCCATAAATAAGACCTCCCATAAACGAATCGCCACCACCCACTCTATCCACAATATGAGTTATGTCATATCTTTGTGAGAAATACGATTTGCCTGCATCACAATCGTATAACATTCCGCCCCAAGTATTGTGATTAGCATTTATTGCTCCGCGAAGCGTAATGATAACTTTCTTAGCATCAGGAAACTTTACGCTCATCTGCTTGCATACAGATTCAAACTCCGCTTGATTGATTTCACCATCGGTGGTAGTTACGTCAAAGCCTTCAGGCTGTACACCAAACACCTTTTCGCAGTCTTCCTCATTGCCCAGAATAACATCACAGTACTTCACTAATTCGGGCATTACTTCCGATGGCGTTTTCCCGTACTTCCACAGATTTTTCCTATAATTGAGGTCGGTTGACACCATTACACCTTTTGCTTTTGCCACTTTTAGTGCTTCCAAACAGGCATCGGCAGCTCCCTGCGATATTGCAGGTGTTATCCCTGTCCAGTGAAACCACGAAACACCCTCAAACACGGCGTCCCAGTCAATCATGCCACACTCTATCTGCGAAATTGACGAATGAGCCCTGTCATAGACAACCTTACTTGCACGTGCCACAGCTCCAGTTTCAAGAAAGTAAATGCCAAGCCTGTCGCCACCATAGACAATCTTATCAACTCCTACTCCATATTTACGTAAATCCATCACGCATGATTTGGCAATATCATTCTTTGGCAACCTTGTGACAAAATCCACTTCCATACCATAATTGGCTAGCGACACCGCCACATTCGCCTCACCTCCACCAAAAGTGGCTACAAAACTATTAGCCTGATTAAACCTCTCATATCCTGGAGTAGACAGCCTCAGCATTATCTCTCCAAATGTTACTACTTTTCCCATTTTATATCATATTTGATTAATTAACTATGTTCCACTGCCCTAGCTTCAAATCGTCAAGATACTCATCTTTAGTATTCAGAAAATGTACTAAATGCGCAGACTCCATGTGCCGCTTCCAATCTTCCTCAGATGCCCACACTTCATGAAACATATAAACGTGCTTATTTTCATTATTAGATAAAAGTTCATAGACAATACAGCCCTGCTCATTGCGTGTCAGAGCTATCAGCTTCTTTGCTTCAATAAGCATAGTTTCCAAACATCCTTCTTTTGCCTTCATTTCGGCAGTTAAAACAAGTTTACTCATAAGTATTATTTTTTTTGATTTATATCTCATTGGTCAACTAACAAATTATGCGAGCATAAAAAACTACACTCCCCGTAGGAGGTAGATGGCTTCAATAGTGTGGCGCCATTCACTATTAAGCACTCCTCCTGAGCTTCTCTATCTCTTCGATGCTTAAACCAGTAAGCTCGTGTGTCGTGGCATTATCATAACCCTTTGCAATCATGCGTAGTGCTATTTCATTCTTTTCTTTGCCTCGTGTTTCTGTTCGTTCTAGTTTTCTCCCTTTCTCAATGCCAATCTTCTCACCTTCTTCTCTAGCTGTATCAGGGGTGCTGTAATTATCTCTATCGGTCTTTAGGCTATCTTCATACACCCGCCATTCGTCGTGTGTAAACTTGGCTATCTCGGCTATCTCAAATATCTTTTCAAATACTCGTTCTTGCAAAGCAGCAGGTCGCTCCTGTAAACTTGCCAAATTACGAAGAGTAAACAACCATTTATCCCACATCGTTTCCAGCTTATCTACAGTCTTCGTGAACTTAGGCAACTCGATAAATATGTAATGTAGCTTGTCATACAAACCCTTGCCATCTGCTCGCCTTATTGACCCGTCGTGAACAAACTCTGTATCCGCTGCATCGAATATAAAATTTAGGATACCAATCGAATAAACTGCATCAAGTCTATAATCCCAAGCTCCCTTGCAAGCCTGTTCCTGAATGGGAAAAGTAGAATAAAACACACTTCGCTCTTTAAAGTATCTTTGTCGTGCTTTCTGCATCTCGACAATGAATCTCTCACCACTGTGGCTCTCGCAATAAATATCGAACACCGACTTACGATCAATTTCCAAGTCGGGCAGATGCTCGGTGATTTTATAACTTATGTCCCTAACACGGCGATGTTCAGGCAAAAAAGTATTCAAAAAATCAATCATAATGTCTTTATTCTGCTCAGTGCCAAACAATTTCTTGAAACCGAAATCTGTCAAAGGATTTACATATTTATCGACTCTGCTCATGACCTTAAGTATTTATATCCTCTTGCAAAGGTAGGTTTTTTTTGTTTAATTGTTTATTGCCTACTGCCGTATAGCAGTAAATCGACATCCAAGTGAAAATACTCCCGCAAGCAGAAGCATCACTGCCGAAAGCAATATTACACTACCAGGCAACAATAGACCCTTAGTAATGAATATCGGCAATAAAAGTCCTACAACAATCTGAGGCAAGGTTATAGTCAGATTGAACAAGCCGACATACAACCCCAAACGCTTATGTGGTAGTCTTCGCGACAAATAAACATACGGGACAGACAAAATTGACGCCCATGCAATACCAATACCGAACATACTAAGTATTTCATAAATCTGATTATTTGCAAGTCCAAAGACAAAAAAAGACACAGCTCCCAATATCAAGGAAATGAGATAAATACGCGACAAATTGCTCGTTGTGCCACTCCTATACAAAAAAATAGACATCAGCACAGAAACCGCATTGTAAATGCCAAACAACAAACCAACCCAAGCCTCCGAAGAACTGCTCCACAGAGTAAAACTATATTCTTTTGCTCCAACAACAGTACTTGCATAGACCCACATAATAAAAAATGCGCCCCACGAGAAAAATTGGACAGGAAGCAATCTGACTAAGGCTTTCTTGGCATCACTATCGGTCGCTCCCCCATCGGACTCTTCATTATTTACAAGCAAATCCGGGATATTTTTACAAGCCCTAGTGGTAACCAAAACCGAAATAATCAAGAAAAATGCTCCGACATACAAAGACAAGGCAACGCCCATCGAAAAAACATTGCCGGCACTACCTGCAAAGCTCGCCACAACAAAAGGCAGAATAGACCCAAGTACTGCCCCGAAGCCAATCAGCAGGGTCTGAATAGAGAAAGCCTTGGCATGCAAGTCCTTGGGAAAGAGGTCAGCAATCATAGACCTAAAGGGCTTCATCATGATATTTATTCCGATGTTTATCAAGGCGATCAATATTACACTCGGAAGCAAGGAGGGCAGGTCTGAATAGTAGTGCAATAAAGGCAACAACACCATTGACACTGCGGTCAGTAGCATGCCGACAACAATAAATACTATCCATTTCCCCCGACCGCCTTTGTAGGTATCAGTAAGAAACCCTACAATAGGCTGAACAACAGCTCCACTTATCGGAGCAACCAGCCAAAACCACGAAAGCTCCTCAACACTCGAACCTCCGACTATAAATATATAGCTAGTGTAGGCAGACAATAGCGCAAACACATATTGAATACCTACAAAACCAAAGTTTATTCCTACAAGACGCTTCGTGTCTACTGCCTGAACTGACATTTATACTTATTTCAGAAGTGATAAACCACGAAACTACTTTTCCCCTCCGTAGTTTTTATAGAACATTACAATAGTTTCTATACCCTTGTAAAATCTGCTTAATGCAAAGTTCTCGTTGGGAGAGTGGATAGCATCAGACTCCAAGCCAAAACCCAACAACAAACTCTTGATACCCAAGACCTTCTCAAAAGTCGATATTATCGGAATACTGCCGCCCGAACGCACAGGTATAGGTTCGTGTCCAAAGCTTTCAAGACAGGCTTGCACCGCTGCCTCATACTCTTTAGAGTCTATCGGACAAATATAGGCATTACCACCATGAAGCGGCGTTACTTCTATCCTCGTTCCCTTAGGAGCATGCGATTCTAAATGCTCCTTTACAAGTTTCGATATTTTATCGTAGTCCTGATTGGGAACTAAACGTGTAGAAATTTTCGCGTAAGCCTTCGATGGTAATACGGTCTTTGCTCCCTCGCCCATATAACCGCCCCAAATACCACAAACATCAAACGACGGACGTATGCCCGTGCGCTCTAAGGTAGTAAAACCTGCCTCGCCGTTTACCTCATCAATGTCTAATAACTTCTTATATGCCTCCTCGTCAAAAGGAGCTTTGTTGAGCAACTGCCTCTCAGCAGCAGAACATTCATGTACATCATCATAAAAACCGGGAATAGTAACTTTCCCACTTTCGTCTACAAGACCCGCAATTATCTGACATAGAGAATTTATTGGATTAGCAACAGCCCCTCCAAAAAGCCCAGAATGCAAGTCTTGTGCAGGTCCTGTTAACTCCACTTCCCAATAAGACAACCCTCGCAAGCCAGTAGTTACAGTTGCTGTATCTTCATCTATCATCGAAGTGTCAGACACTAAGATAACATCGGCAGTGAGCATTTCTTTATGCTCCTCACACCACTTGCCCAAACTCGGAGAACCTATTTCTTCCTCCCCTTCAAGCATAAACTTAACATTACAATTCAGCTCGCCCGTTTTTAGTAAATATTCAAAAGCCTTGATGTGCATAAAGCTCTGCCCCTTGTCGTCGTTAGCTCCTCGTCCCCAAATTCGACCGTCTTTTATTATAGGCTCAAAAGGCTCGCTGTCCCACAAATCAACAGGATCGACAGGCATAACATCCATGTGTCCATACACCAACACTGTCGGCAAACGACTGTCTATCAGCTTCTCTGCGTAGCAAACAGGGTTGCCGACAGTCTCATAAACCTCGGCTTTGTCTGCACCTGCATTGAGAAGAACCTCTTTCATCTTCTCTGCCACTTTATACATCTCTCCTTTCTTACTTGGATCTGAGCTTATTGACGGTATTCTTAATACAGAAAACAACTCTTCCAACATCTTGTCTTTGTTTTGGTTGATATATGTCTCAACTCCTGATTTTGTAATCATACTTATATTTTTTATCGCAAGCTACAAAAAATATAACATCGTACCAAAGTAATTTTGTAACTAGATGAAATCCTCATAAAAAGACTTGTGCATCCTTTTATTTTTCATTACCTTTGCTGCAGCGAATAATTTTGATTATTATGATATTATCGAAAAGTACTAAATACGCCATAAGAGCTTTGATATGTATCAGCTATGAAAATGCAAGAGATTTTAAGCCTGGAGTGGAAGCTATCTCAAAAGAAATTGACGCTCCTCAGGCATACACAGCAAAGGTTCTACAAAGACTGACAAAGAGCAATCTACTAGGGTCGGCAAAAGGACGAGGAGGAGGTTTCTTTCTCGAAAATCCTGACCTGACTCCCTACGAAGTAATAGTAGAATTGGAGGGTAAGGCATATTTCGACAGTTGTGGCTTTGGCGTGAAAAATTGCAGCGACAGCAGCCCTTGTCTATTGCATGAAGAGTATAAACCTATTAAGGAAAAATATCTGATGCTTGTACAAAACCGGACAATAAAAATGTTGGCAGAAGACGTTACCAATGATGATGCCTTGAAATTATAATACATATTTAAATACAAACAAATGAATATTACAGAAGATTTAATGAACGAACATCAAGTAATTCTTGGTGTTATAGCAAAAACCCTCAACGAATGCGATAACATAGAGGGCGGCAAAGAGCTTAACAAAGATTTTTTCTCAAAAGTGGTAGACTTCATAAGAAATTATGCCGACAAGTTTCACCACGCTAAAGAAGAAGATATTCTTTTTACAAAGATGTTGGAAAACATGGCAAATATGCACTGCAACCCTATACCCGTGATGCTACACGAACATGAAGAGGGCAGGAATTACTTAAAAGGGATGGTCGATGGACTTGAAAACTCCGACACTAAGAAAATCATTTACTGCGCAAGAGGATATTGCACTCTGCTTCAGCAACATATATACAAAGAAGACAATGTACTCTATCCTATGGCAGAGGAAGCTATTTCCGAAACTCAGAAAGAGCAGCTAAACGAACAGTATAAGCAAGTGGAGGAGAAACTCAAAAAAGAACTTGATTTAGAACAACTTATAAACATCTAAGTAAGCTAGTGAAGAAAAAAGGAGAACTTTTCAGAAAGCTACATAAATGGCCTGGACTTATTGTAGCTTTTTTCCTAATATTATTTAGCATATCCGGGATAATACTAAACCACAGGATTTTTTTCTCAAATATTAGCGTAAATAGAAACTGGTTGCCTTCGGAGTATGAGTATAAAAACTGGAACAACAGCGGCGTTAAAGGGAATTTTTTAATCAACAACGACAGCATTCTAGTTTATGGTAATATAGGAGTATGGCTGACCGACTCTACCTTCAAAGACTATAAGAACTTTAACCAAGGACTGGGAAAAGGTATTGACTTCCGAAAGGTCTCAGACATACAAATTGATGAAAACGGAAACTGGTACGCCACTACCTACTTTGGGCTTTACGCATACAACAAGCAGCGTGAGACTTGGGAGCAACTGACAAGCAAAGACAAATACGAACGCTTTGTGGGACTTGAAACTGTTGGCGACTCTATCTATGCAATGTCGCGAAACTACTTGTATTCGGGCTTGTCGCAAGGAGTAAACACTACACTGAAAGGACGGATTATTCAAGCTCCACCAAATTATAAAAAAGAAGTTTCACTCTTCGAGACAATATGGCAAATACACTCGGGCGAAATATTTGGGCTTGTAGGGAAGCTGATTGTCGACGCACTCGGACTTATTACTATTCTCCTCTCTGTCACAGGGATTATATATTTCTTCTTCCCTAACATCATCAGAAAACGAAAACGAAAAAAGAAAGATACACGAAAACTGGGCTCTATCAACAACTGGTCCTTAAAATGGCATAACAAATTGGGAGCTTGGACTTTTATTATACTCTCAATATGCTACTTCACAGGGATGTTCTTGCGCCCACCACTGCTCATTCCAATTGCTAACAGCAAGGTTGCTCCCATTAAATTCTCAAACCTCGATAGCCCCAACGCATGGAACGACAAGCTTCGAGATTTTGTCTACGATGAAGAAAAGAATAAATTTCTAGTATCCTCGTCTGGAGGTCTATTTTTTATGGATATGAAAACCCTAAAACCCGAATGGTGCAAGGTTCAAGCACCTATCAGCGTTATGGGCATCAACTGTTTCGACAAGTTTGACGACAAAGGTGCATACTTGATTGGCTCTTTCAGTGGCTTATTTCTATGGCATCCTAATAATCCGATTATTTACAACTTCGTCACAGGGCAAGAGTACAAAGGCGCTTCGTCGGGAAGACCAATAGGCGATTATAAGGTTGGCGGACTGATAAAAGACACTCATGGAAACAGATATATGCTTGATTACGACAAAGGCGCAAGCCCTCTATACCATGAAGATACCCTCCCACAAATGCCTGAAAATATTCTGACAGAATCAAAAATGTCGCTGTGGAGTTTATCGCTCGAAGTCCACACTGCTAGAATATTTAACTTCTTGATGGGTGATTTCTATATACTTATCGTCCCACTGTCGGGCATAATAAGCGTGATGGTCACTATCAGTGGCTATATATATTGGAGAAAAAAATTCCGAAGAAAGAAAAAGAAAAAGGCTCTATGACGAATAGTTGTTAGTTGTTAGTTGTTAGTTTGAAGTTTAATGAATTATATTAATAAATGAATAGCTTCCTGCTTTAGCTGGAGGAATAATAAAAATACAAACTACCCCGACTGCGGCACCCCTCCTTCTTCAAGGAGGGGATTTAAAAACTCTCCTCCTGCGAAGGAGGAGTACCCGAAGGGGGAGGAGGTGGCTGTTAATTGATACAACGATACTACAATGCTGTGATGTTACGATAGAATACGGAATGTTTTTAGGGACGTAGTCCCGATATCTTCGTAGCAAGAGGATATATACAAATAATAATAGGAGCGTTAGCCCTGATATAGATGCAGGTTGAATCGTTGAACTGTTTAATTGTTTATTCGTTTAAGGTTTAATCGTTTAGAGTTTAATCGTTTAGGGTTTAATTGTTTGAAGTTTAATGAATTATAGTAATAAATGAATAGCTTCCTGCTTTAGCTGGAGGAATAATAAATATACACACCACCCCGCCTGCGGCACCCCTCCTTCTGCAAGGCGGGGATGTAAAATCTCTCCTCCGGCGAAGGAGGAGTCCCCGACGGGGGAGGAGGTGGCTGTTAATTGATA
>JBKEAJ010000013.1:0-2947 GCA_047972135.1 Bacteroidales bacterium
GCATCTCAGAGCCTTGCGTCTAAGACTTGCCAAAGAGAGAAGTGTACCTCCATACATTCTGTTCTCCGACAAATCGCTTGTGGACATGGCTCAGAGAGTACCCAAAGATGAATTTGAGATGAAGCAGGTGTATGGTGTTGGCGACTCCAAATGGCAGCAATACGGACAGATGTTTCTTGATGCAATATCCGAATTTAATCGAAACTGACATCTCTCCCGACGAGGAACCTACAACCCCAGTTTTTTGCGTATAGCAGGTGGTATTGCGTCTTTATGCACCATCACATCGATTGTTTTAAATTTAAAGAAAGGTTTAGAGCAGTAGAAATATCCGTCCAGTGGATTATAGTCTCCCCACGAGTTTTTTACCTTATAAAACTTATTACCGTCTTGATCTTTCACCATTCCGGTTATGTGCATACCGTGGTCGTCGGTGGTGCTGTAATCGTCAAAAGCTGCTTGTCTCATATCTTGAGTAATGGTCATCTCCTTCACGGGCTTATCGAGCTTATACATTTGCGATTCTTTTTCGGCTTTAGACAGCGACTCCCACTTATCTATTTCTGCATCGGGAGCATTATCAACGCTCACCTCAGGCACCACAGCAACACCTTTAGACTTGGTTGAAAAGCCTTTTTCGCTGACGTCTGAGCCCCAAGCCACAGTGTATCCATTCTCTAGTGCATAGTCAACAATTTCTTCGAGTTCGTCGATTGGCACGTTGTATATTTCGTCCCACAGCCAGTTGTCGGGAATTTCGATTGCAAATTTTGAGTAGAAGGGGTGATGAGTAAACGAACCAATTTCCACATAATCGTCCATATTCAGCCCTACTTTTTCTTTTGCAAAGGACTGTGGCGTATATTTCTTCCCATTATATTGAAACTCATTAGGGACTTCGCCAAGATATGCATCAAGAGTAGCGTCAACAACACTCTTCCACACAGGCGACAGTTTCTTATTTTTATTTTCGACCACTGCCTCTACTTGTCCTTTCAGCATAGCCTCCATTTCGCTATGCAGGTGTCTGTCGCCACCAAATGCCAATCCCGTATAGACTTCATCGGGTACGATACCGAAGTTTTTGATAGCCCAAGTAACATCATGAAATGCCCCACCTTGTCCGAAATTCAGCATCCCGTGCACTCTAACATATTTTTGCGCTTTTGCATCATAACACTCCCTCACCACGAACATTTCCGACAGGTCGAGCGAGTCTTTTCCAATGCGCATCGCTTCTGATTCAATAAACGATATACCCGAAAAACTCCAGCAAGTTCCTGAGCTGCCTTGATTTTTCACACTAGTGGTAGGAAGGTCGATAACATCAGTAAACTCGTAAGGTCCTGCTTTGGTTTGTGCAAGAGCTAATAGACTTAAAGCACTAGCACCAAACGTCAAAAATATCTGTTTCATATAAAGTTTTATTTGTATAACTTTATTTGAGTTCAAAGTTAGTAATTTATATTGAGTTAATAATTACCTCACGCAATAATTATATCAGAATATCTTATAACTTCGGACGTTTTTACATTGATATTCTTACTTTTGTACGAGCGATTAAAAAAATACAGACAATAGATGAGACTGCCATCCATACACAATCATACAAAATACAGCGACGGGAGCAACACGCCAGAGGAGCTAATCGAAAGAGCCATTGAGCTGGATATGCCCTGCATCGGGTTGTCGGAACACGTTCCCGTACCTTTTCACACGGAATGGCACATGGACTACGAAGACTTGTTTGGCTACAAAAGATTGATTGAAGGTTTAAAAATCAAGTACTCCTCAGAGATTGGCGTTTTCTTTGGCTTTGAGGCTGATTATATCCCCAAGCTGGCGACTCCCAACGATAGATATTTGTCTGACCTAGATACTGATTTCATTATAGGCTCCATACACTACGGCGACTTCTTCGACGATGGTGCTTTTTTCGTATTCGACTCAGACAGGGAGCATTACCTGCGAGGAGTGAACAAAATATACACTGGAAATCATAAAAAACTTGCCAACAGATACTTTGAATTACAGCTGGAAATGATTGACAAATATAGTTTTGATTTTCTTGCTCACTGTGATAAGATTATGGCACATGCCGACGACTTTATTAACGACGAAGATTGGTATTTGGGTAAGATGGCTGAAACTTTTGGGCTGGCTAAACAAAAAGACGTACTGATTGAAATCAACACAAAATCCTTTACCCGCAAGGGTAGATTTTTCCCACATGAGCGCAGTTGGAAGGTACTGAAAGACTCGGGATGCGGAATTATCGTAAACAGCGATTCGCATTCTGTAGAATATTATGGCAGCGGTTTAGACGCTGCACGCGAAAGGCTGATAAACATTGGCATAAAGCACTCTAACATTCTCACAAAAGAAGGATTTAGAGAAATTGACCTATAAACTAAGATATTCTTCTGTTAAAGCAGTGCCTAAGCTAAGAGTAGAAAGGTGTTCCTTTATGGAACATAAACGAAAATAATGTAAATCTGCTGAAACTGGCATTTTTTTTGGCATTTGCCCATGGGCTTTTGTCCCAATTATTTTTTGTATGTGTATTGAATATTCTGACTACTAATTTGTACTAAGAACTATGAGAAGATACCGTCCAAAAAAGTGTGTCTCAAAAAAAAAGCATGTACTCAATAATTTATAATTTAGACAATTGAAAATACTAACCATAAAAAAAGAGCACATGCATTTGACAAAGAAACAAACAATCGAAATCCTAAGCAACTATTCTAAGGAAAAATGGAACTTAAATGATTTATTGGAGTTAGTCCTTAATTCTTTTTATATTGATGGCTTATTTGTAAAAGTAAAGCGTGATAAGGTCTATCGCGAGGAGTGCTTTTATATCATATTAGGAGTAAAAGAAGATTGTAGCAGAGAGATCTTGGCAATAGTAAATCAACCAACAGAGTCTGCCACTGCCTGGGAA
>JBKEAJ010000014.1:0-5522 GCA_047972135.1 Bacteroidales bacterium
TACCGACGTGCCGGCATAGAAATCAGTAAAGCGCATTCCCTGCCCTGCTAAACTATCCAATATCGGAGTTTTTATTTGCTCCTGCCCATAAACTCCGAGTTCTCCATAGCCCATATCGTCTGCCAATAGGAACAGGATGTTAGGCTGCTTGGCTTCTTCCTGAATCGAAGGTTTGCACGACAGCAGTGAAAATGCCAAAAGAAATAATAATGTGATATGTGGTTTTTTCATATTTATGGTATAGACTGTTTTATGGCTATTTGAAAAATGTGCAAGGCTCATAGCCCTGCACATTAAATTGATTACCAACCTTCTGATTGTTCCAATAATGAATTGTTTTGTACCTCTTTGTTCGGTATTGGGAAGTAGTTAAACTTAGAACTAAAGTTCTTGGCTCTAATCGCATCTTGTTGCTTCAGGGCATCTTCTAGCATGCCCCAACGCCGAAGGTCGTAAAAACGTACCCCCTCTTTAGCAAACTCGATGTATTTCTGATGAATTAACTCTGCTTTTACGGCTGCTTTGTCACTAGCTCCACTGTATGATGCTAAATTGGCTCTACTCCTAATCTGATCGAGATAACCGATGGCAGTATTTGAATTCCCAAGTTCCAACTCAGCTTCGGCAAGATTGCAGATGACATGTGCATAACGTATGTAGCGTTCGTTGATTGCCGAGCGAGAGTCTCCCTCATCTTCCCTAGTATAAGCATTCTGATATTTTGTGAACCAATATGTATCGAGTTTATCTTCTTTAAAAATCTCCGTAAATGGCTTTAAATAGTACATGCAGCCCGGATAATTCCATGCAACGGTCTTTCGCGCACGGATATCAAAATTCCCGTCAATATCTTTTTCTTTCCAAAATTCGTCCATCAGCACTTGAGTAGGGACAGCCTCAAACCAGCCTCCTACTTCTGACGCAGCATATTCTTTAGCTATGGTGTTGGATTGGGTCGCATTTACATCTTCACCATCTCCCCACTTGTCTGTCCCTCCGGACATATCGAATATAATCTCGAAAACACTTTCCTTGTTATATTCATGTTCTTCGTCAAAGTTCCACCCATAATCAACTAATTGATAATCGTAAGGACTTTTTGTCAGAGGCTCTAATTCGGCTTTGGCGTTTGCCCAGTCGCTAATCTCTATATAAATCTGACCTGCAAGTGCTTTGGCAGAGCCTTTTGAAGGCTTTCCTTTTGACGATGATGCGTCTGTTATGACAGGCAATAGCCCTTCTGCTTTCTTTAAATCAGACAATGCTTGTGAATAAACCTCAGACTGTGTAGACTTGGCAATGGGGAATGTCGAAAAATCTTGAGATGCCTTGAGCCGTATGGGAACATCCTTAAATTCGCGAGCTAAAATATGATAATAGAAGCCTCGCAGAAAGTACGCTTCACCCATAATCTGATCTTTAAATTCCTGAGAGAAGTCCTTGTCTGCTATCTTTTCTTCGATTAAATTACAACGGTAGATTCCTCTGTAGCATTGGCTGAACATGAAAGCAGTCCATTTATTATCTGCATCGTTTGTGAAACGGCTGGCTTGGTAGATTCCTCCAATGTCATTTCTAAATTCGATTTCGTCTGCTCGACAGTTACGCAGCATTACACAACGGGTTCCAGTGTATCCTCCTGCTAGTCCGCTTTTTGCGGATACATAGGCAGAAATTAGAGCTTCTTCAAAATCGGATTCTGTCTGAAAGAAAGTCTCTGTGGTGATTTGATTAGGATTGGTGAGATCCAATACTCCTTCGCAACCTGCAAATAGAATTATTGCAGATGATATTAATATGTGAACTATTTTTTTCATACTTGATTGTTTTAAAATGTTACGTTAATTCCAAACATGTAGACTCTAGATGCAGGATAAGCAAAATAGTCATTTCCTCTGGAATAAGAGTTGAACGAATTATAATCAGGGGTTACACCGGTGTAGTTTGTAAAAGTAAAAGGATTCTCAATATTTATATAAGTCCTAAATTGAGTGAATGTACTTAATACTCCTTCAGTTGGGATATTGTATCCTAACTGAATACTTCTGACACGTACAAAATTACCTTTTTCAAGATATCTATCGGAATTTGTGCGGTAGTTGCCATTGGGGTCATCGTAACGCAAATATGGTTGAGACGCATCTTTGTTGTTTTCGGTCCAATAGTCCAATGTCGACGCCAGATAGTTTGTTCCATTTATAACAGATGTCATTACATTTCTAGTGTCATTGAAAATCTTGTTTCCAAATACTCCTTGAAAATCTAAGCGTAAATCAAGATTCTTGTAGGCTATTGAAGTGTTTAACCCAAATGTGAATTTTGGAAAGGGACTTCCCATATATACACGATCATCATCATTTATTACACCATCATTGTTCGCATCCACAAATTTTACATCTCCTGGCATTGCTTGTGATTGAATCAAATTTCCATCCTTTGTGTATGCGTTAATTTCATCCCAACTTTGGAAAAGCCCGTCGGTTTCTATTAACCAGAACCCTCCAATTGGGTAGTCTTTGAGTGTTTTAGTAGTGTAGCTGCCTCTAAAAGATTGTCCCGAATTAATTACCTGATCGTCTGAGGCAAGATTCTCGACATTATTTTTCATGAAATTACCATTAAAATTGACAGAGTAGTTTAAGTCCGAAGTAATGTCATCTCTCCACGATAATGCAAACTCAAAGCCCTTATTCGAAATTTTTCCTATATTTTGGATTGGGTCGTTTGTTCCTCCTGTGGAATAGGGTATTGGAACACTGAGTAATATGTCATTAGTAATTTTATTATATAAGTCTAATGTTGTGGAGAATTTATTATGAATAGCCGTTAAATCAATACCGATATTTATCATACTTGTTTTTTCCCACTCAACCTCCGGGTTGACAAATTCTACGGGAAAGGCTCCTTGGTGTACTCCCCCTTCGCCATTGGCGTAATTGATACCTGTTTTGATGGTTGACGAGTATTTGTAATTGCCTATTTCCTGATTTCCTAGTTCCCCATATCCTCCTCTTATTTTTAGAGCATCAAGCCATTCGGCATTATCTAAAAATGCTTCTTCAGCAATATTGTAGCCAACAGAGAAAGATGGGAAATAACCAACTCTGTTAGCTTTTGAAAATTTTGAAGACGCATCTCGTCTCAATGTTCCTGTAATTAGGATTTTGTCTTTATACGAATAAAAAATCCTTGATAATACAGAAACTAATGCGCTTTCAGCTAAGTTTCCACGGATTGCTCTTTCTAGCGTAGTTGCATCTAACTCCAATAGTCCTGTAGGTATTGTAGTCCCACTACCGTTTAAGTACCTGTATTTATATGTTTGGTATGTATATCCAAGTAAAGCAGTGAGCTTATGATTACCAAAGGTTCGGTCAAAATTAAGGGTGTTTTCAACTAGAACGTTTTGAGTAAGAGTTTGTGTTCTGTCTAGTGAGTTTCTGTCGGTTGATGCTATCCCCATGTCATATTTGCCGGTATAATTCATATTATCATTAGCTATAATGCTGGGAGTAACTTCAATTTTGTACTTTAATCCCCTTATAAATTCTATTTGTGCCCATATTTGAGCATATATGCTGTATTTCCGTTGATAAGCATCGTAAATGTATGGATCTGTAGTCGCCAAAGGATTTATTATATTCACAGCATCTCCGTAGTTGCTGCCATAGCCTCCCAGATTGTTTTCATCGTAAACTGACATGGTTGGAAATGATTGTAAGATCGTACCATAGAGCCCTCCACGAGGATAGTCGGTAAATGAGGGCTTTGTATCTTGATAGTTGAGTAGTATATTGTTACCTGCTGAAAACCATCCTTTTTGATATGAAGATTTGAACTGTCCGTTAATGCGCTGATAATCTGTCCCTTTAATTATTCCGTCCTCACTTAAGAAACCTATGCCTGAGTAGTATTTGAATTTTTCAGTACCTCCTGATAATGAAAGATTGTAGTTATGCCTTAATGCAGGTCCCATCATAATGTCTTGCCAATCATTATTTTCTTTGGAGTCTAAGTCAGTCAACATTTTTAGAGGTTCTAAACCTGAGTTGGTGCGCGCAAGATTGACAACCTCTGCCACGCCTTTGGCATCTAGCAGATCCATGTATTTGGCAGGAGTAGCGAAACCTACGTTTGCAGAGAAATTGATACTCGGAACTCCTTTTGAATCATTACCGGATTTGGTTGTTATAATTACAACTCCGTTTGCAGCTCTTGATCCATAGATGGCAGATGCAGATGCATCTTTTAAAACATTAATGCTTTCAATGTCATTAGGATTAAGGAAGTCCATGCTAGACATGTAAATACCATCTATAATATATAGAGGAGTTGAATTATTTAATGTGCCGACTCCTCGTATCATAATCCTGCTACCGGAACCAGGAGCACCTCCAGATGAAACAATATCTACCCCTGCCATTTTCCCTTGTAAAGCTTGTCCGATAGTTGTATTGCTTTGTGTACTCAGATCATCGGTCGAAACATGGGATACTGAGCCTGTCAAATCTGACTTCTTTTGTGTGCCGTAGCCAATTGCTACAACTTCATCTAGCCCGATAGCATCTTCTTCCATCGTTATGTTTATAACGCTTTGATTGCCTATTTCTACTTCTTGGCTCTTCATGCCCATGAAGGAGAATATCAAGGTCGAATTCTTAGGTGCATTTAATGAAAAGTTACCCTCTGCGTCAGTAATAGCTCCATTAGTTGTCCCTTTTTGGATTACAGTACTACCGGCAATGCCGATGCCGCTCTTGTCAACAACCGTCCCGGTTATTGGGTTCTGTGCGTACGCACCACTTAGTAGTACGAAGTACAATACTAAAAAAGATAGAAATTTTCTCATAAATTCTAGTTTAAAATTAATAAATAAGACTGTTTCGGATTCTTTCCCTACTAGTTATTGTTGTTCAACGGGTTTTATTTCCTTTCCTTTTATTTGTAAATCTAGTTGATATTCAGGTATAAGGCTAGCTCTTTTTAGTGTGGCATTTAGTGCTTCTTCTCCTGCTCTTGTGTCGTCAAAATAAACCGCTGCCCCCCTAGCCATCGGCGTAAGTTCCAATAAAAGAGATTTATTCTCCAGTGGGAAATGAAGCCTGTTTAGACCAACTTCCCATACCGTGCCATTATAAAAGTCGTCAGCAACTAAACGATGATTAAAATATATTTTGCCATTATCTCCCGTGTAATCAAGCTGCATATACGTGTTGGATACGCCGTCCATATAGCCCTCTGGCAAAGTCAGGGAGTATCTCTTCGTCGCTGTTGACGAGGCTGTCGGAAAGTTAAGACCCGAGACAATCTTGGGACTTGAAAATCCATCATAACCTCTTAATACGGAAGGGTAAGTGTAGGCATCCTTAGTTATCCACGACTCATTGCTGACCAATGTCACTCTGTCAGTATTAAAATATTCAACTTCCAATTGAGCAGCAAAGGCTCCCTCGCCAAGTGCGAAAGGGAAATCTAGCAATAGCTTATTGTCTCCTTTCTGCACATAGCCCGTGAGGTCGATA